>JABWBC010000037.1 GCA_013360695.1 Phycisphaerales bacterium | reverse complement strand
CGTGCCCGCGGTCGCGGTCGCGGCGATGTGCGCGGCGGGGATCATCGCGCCGCTGGTGGCGATGTTCATGCCGGGCGGGCAGGCGCTGGTGCAGCAGGCGTTTTCGGGCAAGCTGGGCGGGCCGGGGGCACTGATCGGGTTTGACTGGGCCGCGGGCGCGTTCCTGGGTGTGCCGGTCGGCGTGTCGTGGTCGGCATCGATGATGCACGAGAAGCCGTGAGCAGAATTCCGCACGGCGAGCACGCGAATTGACGCGAGGATGGCGCGCAATTTGACGCTTGAGGCGGGGCGTGAACCCCCACTTTTGCGCGTGCCACTCCGCAAGTCGGACCTGCGACACCTCAAGCCAAGCGCCCAAGCCCCGGAAATGAGGTCGAAGGTGATCGAATCTCGCTTCCATGGCGATCGCGCCGAATCCCGGGAACTGCCCCGTTCGAATCCTCTGCGTCCGCTGCTTCCTAGGATTGAGTGACGTTTTCGACGGGGGATCCTGACAGGGTTCGCTCCGCGGGCGTCTGAAAGATCGGGGGTTGGATTGCCGGGAGTTGACATGTCCAAAAGCCGCACCGAACACGACGATTCCGCCCAGGCCATGCCCGACGTGCAGGCGTCGCACGACGTGCGCCGGGTTGCGATCGATCGGGTGGGCGTGAAGGACGTGACGTACCCGATGCGCCTGCGCACGCCCGACGGCGGCGAGCAGACGACGGTGGCGAGTATCAACATGTACGTGGCGCTGCCTCACACGCAGAAGGGCACGCACATGAGCCGCTTCCTCGAGGTGCTGAACGACAAGTCGAGCGAGCCGATCCGCCCGGATCGGATCTCGGAGGTGGCGCGGGCGATCTGCGAGCGTCTGAACGCCGAGGAGGCGCACTTTGAGGCGTCGCTGACGTACTTCATCAAGAAGCTCGCGCCCGTGACCAAGCAGGCGGGGCTGATGGACTATCGCGTCACGTTCGAGTGCAGCGCGAACCACCACACCGACTTCATCATGGGCGTGTCCGCGCCGGCGACGAGCCTGTGCCCGTGCTCGAAGGAGATCAGCGAGTACGGCGCGCACAACCAGCGCTGCCGGATCGAGGCGAAGGTGCGGTTCAAGGGCCAGCTGTGGATCGAAGAACTGGTGCAGCACCTCGAGAACGCGGCGTCGCACCCGGTGTATGCCGTGCTGAAGCGCCCGGACGAGAAGTTTGTGACCGAGCGGGCGTATGACAACCCGAAATTCGTCGAGGACATCGTGCGCGACCTGGCGGTGGCGCTCGACAACGACGATCGGATCACGTGGTACTCGATCAACTCCGAGAACTTTGAGTCGATCCACAACCACAACGCGTTCGCGCAGGTGATCCGCGACAAGCGGAAGAGCTCCTAAGCCCGCCCGCGAGTTGCTGGGGGCGATCGTGCCTGAATGTCGTTGACCTTCGGGGTGCGGGCCCGCTCTCTATGATTCCTCGTGGCAAACACGCGACCCAAGGTGCTGGTGGCGATGTCGGGCGGCGTGGATTCGTCAGTCGCGGCGGCGCTCTTGGTGCGCCAGGGCTTTGACGTCGTCGGCTGCTTCATGCGCCTGGGCTCTCCGGGAGAATCGCTCGACCAGCTCCTGCCCGGCGAGGCGTGCGACCTTCCCAGCGGGGGAGCGGGGAACGACACGTCCAAAGGCAAGCCTGGCGTGAAGATCGGGCACCAGGGGTGCTGCTCGGTGGGCGACGCGGCGGACGCGCGGCTGGTGGCGGCCCAGCTCGGCATCCCGTTCTATGTCTGCAACTTCAAGAAGGACTTCAACCGCATCATCGACTACTTCGCGGGCGAGTACGAGGCGGGACGCACACCCAATCCTTGCGTGCGCTGCAACGACTGGCTGAAGTTCGGCAAGCTGCGTGAGTACGCCGCCCAGATCGGCGCGGAGTTCGTCGCCAGCGGGCACTACGCGCGGGTGGGGCGCGATGAGAGCGGCGAGCATCGCCTGTTCCGGGGCTATGACTCGGACAAGGACCAGAGCTATGTGCTGTTCGGCGTGCCGCGCGAGCACCTATCGCGCCTGATGCTCCCGATCGGCGGGTTCGAGAAGCCGATGGTGCGCGACATGGCGCGGCGCTTCGGACTGCCGGTCTTCGACAAGCCCGACTCGCAGGAGATCTGCTTCGTGCCGGACAACGACTACGCGGGCCTGCTGGAGCGCCGGAATCCGGCGCTCGCCCGCGAGGGGCGCGTGCTCGACGCGGAGGGTCGCGAGGTCGGCACGCACGAGGGGCAGCATCGATACACGATCGGTCAGCGGCGCGGCCTGTCGGTCTCGCTCGGATACCCGGTGTATGTCGTGAGCAAGGACGCCGCGAGCAACACGGTGGTCGTGGGCCCGCGCGAGATGCTCTCGTCGGCGCGGTGCGAGGCGGGAGAGGCCAACTGGCTGGTCGACGAGTGGGAAGGCCCACGCCGGGTCTATGCCAAGTTCCGCTACAACTCCGAACCGGTTGAAGCGGTCGCGACCATCGAAGCCGACGTGTCGAGGCCCGGGCCTTCGGGGCGCGCGGGCGCGTTCTCGGTCGTGTTCGCCGAGGCGCAGTTCGCGGTCGCGCCCGGGCAGGCGATCGTCCTCTTTGACGAAGAGCACCCCGATGTGGTGCTGGGCGGAGGGTGGATAACGCGCGCGTGGCGCGAAAAGTCCGACCCGGCCGAACCCGGATCCTGAACGCGCTGACGCTCGCGTCTCAAGATCGTAAATCGAGCGGTCGATGCTCCGTGCGGCCAAGCGGCCCCTTCACGGAGTATTTGCCATATGCGTATCAAGATTCTCTGCGTCGTTACTCTTCTGGCGGCCGCGGGCCTCCCCACGGCGATTGGCTCGTCGCTCATCAGCCCGCCGGAGCACGCGACGCCCACGCAGCCGGCCGCCAAGCCCAAGCACGAAACCACCAAGTCCGAAACCAAGCCCGAGTCGAAGTCCGCGACAAAGTCGAGCGGCAAGGCCTCGACCGGCACGAAGACCGACAAGACCGACGGCAAGGTCGAGGGCAAATCGGAAGGGAAGCCCGAGGCGGACAAGGACGCGCACGCGGAGAACGACCTGGCCGCGGGGTCGCACGATGAGCCGAATGCGAACGCGCCGAGCAAGCCCGTGACGAAGATGACGTCGAACGTCTCGGCGGA
The DNA here is from genome assembly GCA_013360695.1 of Phycisphaerales bacterium. Taxonomy (GTDB): domain Bacteria; phylum Planctomycetota; class Phycisphaerae; order Phycisphaerales; family UBA1924; genus JABWBC01. The sequence goes on along the minus strand of JABWBC010000037.1, from coordinate 23,585 downwards.
CGGAACGATCACGGCGGAGCAGGCGCTTGCGTTCCTGACCGAGGGCAACGCACGCTGGGTCGCGAACACGCCCCTGGCGCCGAACACCGACTCGTCGCGTCGCGCCGACGTCGCGGAGAACGGGCAGAAGCCGTTCGTCACCGTGCTCACCTGCGCCGATTCGCGTCTGCCTGTCGAGCGTCTGTTTGATCGCGGCGTGGGCGACGTCTTCGTCGTGCGCGTCGCGGGAAACGTCGCGGGCGGCAGCGAAACGGGCACGATTGAATACGGCGTGGGTCACCTGAAGACGCCGCTGCTGGTGGTCATGGGGCACACCAAGTGCGGCGCGGTCGCGGCCGCCGCCAGCGGCGCAGAGTTGCACGGGCACATCGCGGACCTCGTGTCGCAGATCACGCCGGCGGTCGATCGCGCCAAGCGCGCGAACCCGAATCTGACGGGCGCCGATCTGGCGGCGGCCTCGGTGAAGGAAAACGTGTGGCAGACGGTCTTCCAGCTCTTCAAGAACAGCCCCGAGTGCCTCGAAGCGGTGCAGAGCGGCAAGCTGAAGGTCGTGGGCGCGGTGTGCGATATCTCGACGGGGAAGGTCGAGTGGATGGGCGAGCACCCGTGGCAGAGCGAGCTGATCGCGGCGTTTGCGCCCAAGGCCGGTCACAGCGCCCAGGCGTCGAACAACGCGACGCATGATTCGCGCGCCGACCAGCACGCCACGCAGAGCGAAAGCACGGCCCAGCCGGCGACTCAGACCGCGTCGCACGGCGAGCATGACAAACACGACGAGCACTGAGCCGTCGGTCCGAGGGGTTGATAGCTTGTGATCCTCCGTTGTCGCCGTGCCTCCTTGGTGCGGCGATTTCTCATTGCGAACACGGCGCGTCGTTGGTATATTGACGGCGGGGTCCGCCGATCTCTCCGGCGGCTGCTTCGTGTCTCGGCGCGGGGTTCTCTCGCGTCACATCTCGTGGGGTTCGCATGGTTTCTGCACGCGCGGAAGACTTTGACGTTGCCATCATCGGCGGCGGGCCGGCGGGTTCAACCTGTTCCACGCTCCTCAAGAAGTACAATCCGGCCCTGAAGGTGCTGGTGGTCGAGAAAGAAAAGTTTCCACGCGAACACATCGGCGAGAGCCAGCTCCCGCCCATCACGCCGGTGCTGGAAGAGATGGGCGTGTGGGACAAGGTCGAGGCCGCCAATTTTCCGATCAAGATCGGCGCGACGTACCGCTGGGGCTCATCGCCCGACCTGTGGGACTTTGAGTTCATCCCCGCCAAGTACTTCGTGAGCCAGGAGCGTCCGTCGAAGCTGACGGCCCAACGCCGCATGCTCGCGTTCCAGGTCGAGCGCGCCATCTACGACAAAATCCTGCTCGACCACGCCAGGGAATGCGGCGTGGATGTGCGCGAAGAAACGTCGGTTTCCGACGTGCTCAAGACCGGCGACCATGTGGACGGATTCGTGCTGGGCGACGGCACGACCATCCGGGCACGCCACTACATCGACGCCTCCGGCAACGTGGGGCTGATGCGCCGCGCCCTGGGGATCGACATCACCAGCCCGACGAGCCTCCGCAACATCGCGATCTGGGATTACTGGGAAAACGCCGAGTGGGCCGTCAACATCGGCACGGGCGCCACGCGCGTGCAGGTGCTCTCGATCGGCACGGGCTGGATCTGGTTCATCCCTCTCTCGCCCACGCGGACCAGCGTCGGGTTCATCGTGCTGGCGGACTATTACAAGCAGCGCGGCATCTCGCCCGAGGAGATGTACTGCGAGGCTCTGTCGAAGGAGCCAAACCTCCAGAAGCTCCTGCGCAACGCCAAACGCGACGGCAAGGTGCGCACCACCAAGGACTGGTCGTTCTACTCCAACCGCATCGCCGGCGACAACTGGTACATCATCGGCGAGGCGGCGGGTTTCGCGGACCCGATCCTGGCCGGGGGCCTGACGCTGGCGCACACCGGCGCTCGCCAGTGCGCGTACTGCATCCTGGAGAGCGATCGCGACCCTTCCGGAACCAAGTGGCTCAAGACCAACTACGAGCGCTCGCAGATCGACCGCGTGAAGCAGTACATCCGCTTCGCGGACTTCTGGTACGCCGCCAACGGACAATTCGAAGACCTGCGCGAAACGACCAAGAAGATCGCCGCCGACGCGGGCCTGGAGCTGAACCCGCGCGAGGCGTTCCGCTGGCTCTCGCTGGGCGGATTCCTGCTGGAGGACGTCTTCCTCCCGGCCGTCGGCGGGCTGGATCTTTTGGCCACCAAGGAGATCACCAAGATCTTCTGCGGCACCAGCGAAGTGCAATGGGAGCTCAACAAGTTCACGCACTTCAAGCTCAACCTGATGGGCGCCACCCAGGAAAAGGTGCCGATCTATCACCAGGGTCGAGTGCTCCGAACCGAGGCTTACAAGCGCGGCGGCCGTATCCTTCCCATGGTCATGCTCTTCAAGTCCGTCGCCGAGACGCTCCGCACCCAGCAAGACGCCCGCGCCCTCCACGCGGCGTTCCTCCAGCTGTCCGAGTCGTTTTCGCGCCAGGGCTTGCCGGGCTCGATTGGGCAGCTCTACGGCACGCTCGAAACCATGCTCATCGACAACTGGGTCACGGGGCGCGTCGAGGCGGGCAAGCCGACACTCAACTTCGACCCGCTCAAATACCTCGACCCCACCATCCACGCCAATCGCGACAACAAAGACCTCGCCGGTTCGGCGGGCTGAATCTCGCCAAGCAACCCGCCAGGCGCAACACAACCAGGCACTCCGGGAAGCGCGGAACTTGGACGGACGCAGAACGAGTGTGTGCTCACCGGGCACGTCGACCCGATTCCACGGACGCGTCCGGGACTATCGCGCGGGCGAATCGACCGGCGGCGTGGCCTCGGACGCGCTCTTCTCACCCGCATTGCCCTTGTCCGGCGCGGGCGCTTCCAGCGGCTCGGCGCCGGGCGTCGACTCGGTCTCCAGCCCCGCGGCCTTCCATTCTCGAATCCCGCCGAAGAAAAGCCGCACCTCGTCGTATTCGAGCTCAAGCAGTTTCTTGGTGACGCTGCGCGCGAGGATCGCGGATCGATCGGCGTCGTAGACGACCAGCGTGGAAAACTCTTCCAGCTTCGGGTCGCGCTTCCTGACCTTGTTCAGGTCGGGGAGGCGGAGATTGATCGCGCCGGGGAGCCGCTCGGCCTCGAATCGCTTGCGCGAGCGCGGGTCGATCAGAACCACGCGGTCCGGATTCTTGGCCCTCTCGTTCACCATCGCCCTCAGTTCCGCCAGCTCGATAGGCTTGATGTCCTTGTCGGTGATGTTGGTCTCGCACGCGCCCAGAAAGAGTGCGGCGGCGGCGAGTCCCACACAGGTCAGCACGCGAACCTTGTTCATGGGCACAGCGTACCCCGCGAACGAACCCGCCGCCCGAACGCCCCGGAGGACCGAGATGAACCCCAGCAAATCGTTCCTGAGCCTTTTGCCTTCCGACGCCGGACCTGAGGCCCGGCGAAGGTCAGAGTTGACGCCAGCTCGGCACGACGCGCGGGCACGGCCCGAAGCGGGGAGCGAACGAAAACCTCGATCATTCGTTCCCGTCGTCGCCGTGGGGTGGCTTGGCGCGAATGTCATTCTGGCCGGCTGTGCCGCCCAGGCAACCGCGGCGAACGAAACGAGGCCCGCGACGACTGGCGCGCCCTGGGGAAGATTGACGCACGCCCAGGTCGAGGTGCTGCTACCCAAGGCCGTCGTGCCGGGAAGCACGATGGACGTGGGCGTGAGGTTCACAATCGAGAAGGACTGGCACCTGTATTGGAACGGGCAGAACGACAGCGGCACGCCGATCGAGATCGAGTTGAGGATGCCGGCAGGATTCAAGGCCAAGCAGACTCTGTGGCCCGCGCCGGAGCGCTTGGTCGAGCCGGGCGGGATCTTGAATCACATCTACGAGCGAGAAGTAATCCTGATCGTGCCCGTGGAAGTCGCCAAGGACGCGAATGTTGGCCCGGCCGAAATCGCGGTCGAATCGAAGTGGCTGGCCTGCAAGGAGGCGTGCGTGCCCGAATCGGGCGGCGCCAAGGCGACCCTGAAGGTTGACGCGGTGCCGGCCGCTCATGCGGCGCTGTACGTCCACGAAGCCGTCGCGAAGGTCCGAGCTGCGTTGCCGATTGAATTGGCGAAAGACGACCCGCGGGTGAAGGCCTCGATTGACGGGCGTCGGGCGACCATCCAAGCCCCCGACGCCAGGGAAATCGCCTTCATGCCGGGGTCCGACTGCACCCCAGTGAAAACCCTGGCTGAACGGGGCGTGGCTAGGTCCGATAAACTCGAGATCGAGTTGGCAGAAGGCCCGAATACCATCCGAATATCAGGAATTGTTCGGGTCGTGAACTTAGAGGGGGTTCGAGCGTACTATCACATCGACACCTACGCGGGGGCACGCCCCGAAAGTGGGCAAGATCGCCCGTGATCCGGGCGTTAGACGGCATGGATTGATGCACTCGGGAACATCTGGTCGAAGTCTGGCGGCCGACGGAGCGGCTTGTTGCTGTCTCTCTGGCCCGCCCTGCTGATCGAAGGTCGAAACACACAAGGAGACGATTCGATGAAACAGCTTTGGAGCCTCGTTGCGGTGGCGGCGATCGCCATGAGCGCGTCGGTGGTGGCCCAGGAAGGCGCCAAGCCCGCCGCCAAGCCCGGCGAGAAGCAGGTCCAGCCCGCCCAGGACGGCAAGAAAGAGGCCAAGAAGGACAAGGCCGAGCTGAAAATCGGCGACAAGGCGCCGGAGTTCGCGCTCAAGGACACCGAGGGCAAGGAGCACTCGCTTTCGTCCCTCTCGGGCAAGATCGTGGTGCTCGAATGGTTCAACCCCGACTGCCCCTTCGTCGTGAAGCAGCACGAGAAGACCAGCGTCATGGCCGACCTGGTGAAGAAGTACGGCGACAAGGTGACGTTCCTGGCGATCAACAGCTCGGCGCCGGGCAAGCAAGGCTCGGGCGCGGAGCGGAACACCAAAGCCAAGACGGATTGGAAGATCGACTTCCCGATCCTGCTCGATGAGACGGGTGAGGTGGGCAAGGCGTATCAGTCGAAGAACACCCCCACCATGTACATCGTCGACGCCAAGGGCAACCTGGCTTATTGGGGCGCGATCGACGACGACAGCGGTGCGGAGAAGGCCGGCAAGACGAACTACGTCGCCAAGGCCCTGGACGAACTGCTTGCGGGCAAGCCGGTGTCGCAGAGCAAGACCAAGCCCTACGGCTGCAACGTGAAGTATTGATTGCGGGCGCGTAGGATCGGCATGATTGGCGGACGGACCAGGCCGCGATCGGCCGATACAACGGAAGATGCGCCGGGGCCTGGCTGACGCCGGGCCCCTGCTTTTGACGGAAGGCACGGAGGCACGCTGATGTCGCTGGTCGGATTCCTCTCCTCGCTGATCGATCTCCTGCTCGTAATCGTGGGTTTTGGCCTCATCATCTTCCTGCACGAGCTTGGACACTTCGTGGCGGCCCGCTGGGCGGGGATCCGCGTGCTGGCGTTCGCCATCGGCTTCGGGCCGGCGCTGTTCTCCTGGCGCAAGGGGATCGGGCTGCGCGCGGGATCGAGCGAGGCCGAGGCCGTCAATCGATTCCGGGCGGGCGAGCGGAGCATCAGCCCGACGGAGTATCGCCTGAACTGGCTCCCGTTCGGCGGCTATGTGAAGATGCTGGGCCAGGACGACGCGGACCCGACGGCGCGCAGCGACGCGCCCGACAGCTACCAGTGCTGCGTGCCGTGGAAGCGGATGATCGTGATCTCGGCGGGCGTGGTGGCGAACCTCATCACGGCGGCGATCCTGTTTGTGATCGTGTTTTCGGCGGGACTCAAGACCGAACCGGCGAAGATCGGCGCGGTGTATCCGGGCACGCCGGCGGCGGCGGTGGTCGCGCGGAACGCGGCGGAGTTGGGCGTGGCCGAGCCGGGACTGCGTCCGGGCGACGAGATCGTGGAGATCGACGGCGACGCGCCGCGCTCGTTCCAGGACATCATTCTCGCGGCCGCGATGGCGGAGCGCGATGTGCCGGTGGACATGGTGGTGAAGCGTCCGGGCGTGAGCGGCCTGCTGTCGTTCCGGATTACGCCGGAGATCGGGCCGCTGTCGGGCTTGCTGGAGTTTGGGTTTGCGCCGGCGCGATCGGCGAAGGTGTTTAGTTCGAATCGCGAGGAAGATCGCACGCTTATCACGGAACAGCTCGGCAAGCTCGGGCTGGCGGGCGTGCGCCCGGGCATGACGCTGATGCGTGCGGGGAGCATCACGAACGTCCTGTCGGGCGAGGATCTTCGGCGCGCGATCGACGCCTCGGGCGGTCGACCGATCGAGCTGGAGTTTGCGGACGGCGGCACCAAGCAAATCGCCAGCATCCGGCCCGAGCCCGCGCTGCAGGACTCGAAGGTCACGCTTCCCTCCGGCACGACGACGATTCTGACCAACCTGCTCGGGCTGACCCCCGTGATGACCATCTCGCCCGATGGCGCGGGAAACGGCACGGGCGCGGAGTATCCGAATCAGCGGGCGGAATCGCAGGGATTCAAGTCGGGCGACATCTTTGTGCGGATCGGCGCGGTTGAGTTCCCCAGCCTTGCGCAGGGGATCGCGGAGATCAAGGGGAGCGCGCGGAAATCGGTGCCCGTGACGGTCGCGCGGGCCAAGGGCGATGGATACGAACTGGTCGACATTATCGCCAAGGTTGATTCCGACGGGCGCATCGGCTTTGTGCCGGGCGACACGGCGGAGAGCAGCACGCTGCTCGCGATGCCGCCGACGAGCGTGGTGAACGTGGAAACTGGGAGCACGCCCCGAACGACGAGCGCCGCGGCGGTGATCACGCGCCCGGGGATGAAGCTCGCACGGGTCGCGGGCACGCCGGTCGCGAACCTGCTGGAGGCGCGCGAGGCGCTGCGTGCGGCGACCAAGGACGCGGCGGCGGCGGGAAAAGACGCGACGGTCGCGCTCGATCTTGACGAGGGCGTGTTCACGACGGGCGGCGCGCACCGCGTGACGATGGACTGGCGGATCGACGCGTCGGACGTGAAGGCGCTGCACGCGCTGACGTGGGCCGCCAAGGTCTCGCCGGGGATTTTCGAGCCCGAGGAGATCCTGCTGAAGGGCGACGGTCCGATCGACGCGATCCGGATCGGTCTGGGCGAGACGCACCGCGTGATGCTCAACACGTACGTGACGTTCGCGCGACTCTTCCAGGGCACGGTGAAGATCGAGCACCTGAAGGGCCCGGTGGGGATCGCGCACCTCGGGAGCAAGGTGGCGTCGCGCGGATTTGTCTGGCTGCTCTTCTTCCTGGCGCTGATCAGCGTGAACCTGGCGGTGGTAAACTTCATGCCGCTGCCGATCGCGGACGGCGGGCAGTTCCTGTTCATCCTGGCGGAGCAGATCCGCGGCAAGCCGGTGCCAGCGGGGTTCCAGAACGCGACAATGATCGCGGGGCTGCTCCTGATCGCGGGGCTGTTCCTGATCCTGACGTACAACGACATCGTGGGGATTCTGAAGCACTGAGCGGCAGACAAATGGCCGAGTGAAGAAAGAAAAGAGACGAAGTGGCGGAGTGAACTGCGTGCCGCGCGTTGCTGGAATCGTGTGAATCGCGTGTGCGGACGTTATGCTTGAAGCAGCCGGCGGCCCTCGCCGACAGACGCGGGACGCACGCCACGCGAGAGTTCATGGATCGCATTCTCGAATCACTCCCGGGCCTTCTGCTCTTGCTTGGCGAGGGGCTGTTGGTCGCGCTTGGGGCGTTGATCGCGCACACCGCGTGGACGACCACGCACCCGCCGCGGCGGACGTTTGCGACGGCGCTGGCGGCTGGCCGCCCGACGGACCCCTCGAAGCTCGACACACCTCTGGCGTTCGAGGAGTGGACGTTCCGCGCGGCGCGGGGCTCGCGATCGCTGGAGTTTCCCGTGTGGGACATCAAGGGTCGGCACGAGTCGGGGCCGGTCGTGATCCTCACGCATGGCTGGGGAGATTCGCGGATCGGGGCGCTCTCTCGCATCCCGAGCCTGGCGGATCGCGCGTCGCGGATCATCGCGTGGGACATGGCGGGGCACGGCGAGGCGCCGGGCACCTGCTCGCTCGGGCATCGCGAGGTTGACGACCTGCTCGCGCTCATCGAACGCCTGGGGCGCGAGGGGGAGATCGTGCTCTTTGGCTGGTCCTTCGGCGCGGGCGTGTCGATCGCGGCCGCGGCGCGGGTGAACGAGTTGAAGGACCCGCCCACGATCTCGGGCGTGATCGCGGAATCGGCGTCGCGGTTCGTCGACACCGCGCCGCGGAACGTGATGATCGCCAAGGGCCTGCCCCATCGCGTCAACCTGCCGATCGCGCTGCGGTGGATCGGGTGGCGCTGCGGGGCGGGGGCGCGCTGGCGCGGCGCTGATCGCGTTCCCATGGCCGCGATGGCCTCGTGCCCGCTGCTCTTCATTCATGGGCAGGATGATCCGATCTCGCCTCTGGACGATGCGTTTTCGCTCGCGGGGGCGGCCAAGAACGCCCGCGTCGACGTGATCCCCGGCGCGGGGCATGTGGGACTGTGGAGCGAGCCGGCGAACCGGGCGCGGTGTGAATTGGCGCTGGATTGGGTGCTGCCACGGATGGCGGAGCACAGCGAATAGTCGCCGGCCGCACCGCCCGGCCGCGCTCGCTGCGGTGCCTTCTCCTTCAGAACGCGCGATCGACAGGGCGCGCGGCCACACTCGTACCCTACGCTTGTTGTGCATGGCACACGCGCCGGGCGCCCCAACTCCACCGTTCGACGCACGCGCTCGTCGCACGCAGCGCACGGTGCTGCTCGGGCTGGTCGTGAACATCGTGCTGGCGATCACCAAGCTGATCGCGGGGCTCATCGGAAACTGCTACGCGCTGGTCGCCGACGCGATCGAGTCCATCGCGGACATCCTGGGCTCGGTGGTGATCTGGGGCGGGCTGCGCGTGGGCTCGCGCCCCGCCGACGACAACCACGCGTATGGACACGGCAAGGCCGAGGCACTCGCGGCGATGGTCGTCGCGGGGCTGGTCTTCTTCGCGGGCATCGGCATCGCGGTCAAGGCGGTCGGCGAGCTGGTCACCCCCCACCACGCGCCGGCGCCGTTCACGCTCGCGGTGCTCGTTGTGGTCGTGATCGCCAAGTGGGTGATGTCGCGCTACACGGCCCACGTCGCGGCGCAGGAGGCCTCGGACGCCACCGGCATCGACGCGTGGCATCACCTTTCCGACGCGATCACGTCGCTGGCGGCGTTCATCGGCATCAGCATCGCGCTCTTCGGCGAGAGGATGCTGTGGCACAGCGACGAATGGGCCAAGGCCGATGATTGGGCCGCTCTGCTCGCGTCGGGCGTAATCATGCTCAACGGCGGGCTGATGGCACGCCGGCCGCTGCGCGAGTTGATGGACACCGAGCCGGACGGGGTGAAGGGCGAGGTGTGCGAGACGATCCGCGGCGTGGAGGGCGTGCGCGGGATCGAGAAATGCCGGGCGCGTTCGAGCGGCGGGCGGCATTACCTCGAGATTCACGTGGAGGTTGATCCCTTGATGAGCGTGCGTGAGGCGCACGCGATCACGGGGAAAATCAAGGCCGCGGTGCGGACCAAGCACCCGCGCGTTGCGGACGTGCTGCTGCATGTTGAGCCGTATGAGACTGAAACGGCGCCTAAATAGCGCCCGCCTCTACAGTCGAATGAATCGGAGGTGGCGGACGCACGCCGCAACGTGGTCGCTCACTTCCGCGTGCTCGCAAGATCGAGAACGGCCTGGAGCGCCCGATCTTCTCCGCCGACGACATAGTCGCCGGGGCTTGGCGGAACGGAGATGTCGGGCTCAACGCCGCGGCCGTCAAGAAGGGCGCCGTCCGGCGCGAACGAGATCATGGAGGAGAGACGTATCGAAGCGTTCCCGATGCGGTGGGAGATCGCCATGCCGCTTCCGCCCGCCGAAGGACGCCCGACCAGGGTCACGCCTTCGATCTCCTTCATGGCCATCAGGAAAACATCGGTAGCACTGAAGCACACATTGTCCATGAGGACAAAGACGCGCCGGCCGGGCTGCCACCATCGGCCCTCGGCCCGCGGCGCAACCACGCCGACATACCAGCCTGTGAACAGATCATCGGGGAGATGAAGCTTGGCGGCGTGGGGCGCGGCGCGCTCGAGGAGAGCCTCGGCCGCCCGGCGCTCGGCGCCGGTCAGGGTCTCGACGCGCCGGAGAAACCTCGTCGCCATCCGCTCTTCGATCGCTTCCCGGCTTTCCTGGAGGCGTAGCGCACGAACGGCGTTGTAGGCGACGGGCGCGTGGGCTTCGGGCATCACCATGCTCGCAAGAAGCAGCGGCACCTCTCGATTGCCCCCGCCGTTGCCGCGAACATCGATAATGAGCGTGTCGCACGAAGCAAAGTCGCTCATCCTCCGGCGGACGAGGTCGACAACGGTCGGGCCGCCGTCCATCTGGGCGAGGCGGAGGTACCCCACCCCGGGCGCGATCGCGGCGCTCTCACGCCGGGGCCATTCGCCATAGGTCGGCTTTCGGATGACGGTGTTGAGCGTGAGTTCTCGGCGGTCCTCGGGTGCCGCGTCGACATGCGGGGCAAGCAACACCCGGAGCGTGGAGGCATCTCCGCTGCACGCCAGCCACGCGGAACGAAGCAGGCGGCAGGCTCGCTCGCGTGTCAGCGCCGCCGAACCATCCGCGATGTATGCCTGGGCGCCCCCGATGATCTCTTCGATGGGTGTTCCGTTGATCGCGACCACGAAGGGGCGGACGGGATCGAGAAAGCCACCGCGGTCGGGGCTGACGCCGACAATCGCGGTTCCCGGCTCATCACCCATTGGGCACAGAAGCGCGGGCAGGTATCGCGGAGGCCGAGGCTCCCAATCCACGCCCTCCAAGCCCGCATGACCGTCGATCGTGGTTCCGAGCAGCCTCATCAACTCCCGAGCTGCGCGGGGCGGCGACGGCGACGGCTCCGCGGCGAGAAACGCTTCAACGGCCGAGGCGATCCGGCCCGACGATCCCGTCGCGATGCTGTAGGAGTGCTTGGTCTGTATGGCCGCGACAAATTCGCGGAGTAGAACGGCATCGTCCAACGTGGCCGCGGGGTCTGCGGCACCGGCTCGCCTGGCCCAAAGGTGATGACGCCGCTCCGTCGTGGCGACGCTGCGCACGTCTTTTTCCCCGCCGCCTGACGCCAGACGGACACGCAGCACGACCTCGGCGGGAAGCACACGCCCCGCCGCGCTGAAGACCTCCGCCAGATCTTCCTCGAACCGCTTCGCAACACGCGCGGCGCCGTACTTCGTCTCCACGAACGAAAGCAACTGTCCGATCGGCCAGCCCTCGACCGCCACAAGCTCGTACCACACGTCGCCGATCAGCACCTGCGGCTCGCCCTTGGCCGGCCATCGCACGCCATCGAAAGGCGACACCGGGTCCGACCCCTCGACGCTGCCCCGGAAGAAATCGCCCATGTCGTCGAGCGTACCCGCGTCCGGCGCGCCGACGACCTCAACCGCGAGCGTCGCCCGCTGAGGTCCGAGCCAAGTCCACACCAGCGCGGCGGACGCCAGAACGAACACGAGAACCGCCAGCCACCATCGATCTCGTCGATTCACCATGGGGTGCCCTCTTCGGATTCGGCTTTGCGCGATTGCGGGATGCAGTTCGGTCTTCGCAGCAACAACCGCGACGGGCACCATTGGTTGCAGATTCGACGGTCTGCCGCTGCCATTTTCGAGGAAGACCACGCCGAGGGGAGTCGTCTCGCGCGTCCCCGGAGCGCCACCCAGTCCCTCGAGTGTGCGACGCTCGATTTTTCGAATCCCGTGACCTCGAGGATCCCCAAGTCCAAGGGTTAGGCGGAGACTCCTCGGGGCGCCTTGGGACCAGGCAATCGCCGTCGCCCCCCGCTTGGCTCCCCCACCGGCGCGCGTCTACATTTGTGGACATTCGCTTCCACAAACCCGGCGTCCCACGCCGAACGGAGATTCATCCATGTCGACCCCGTCCGCCATCTCGATGCAGAACGGCAAGCTCAACGTTCCCGATCACCCGATCATCCCGTTCATCGAGGGCGACGGCACGGGCCCGGACATCTGGCGCGCCTCCGTTCGCGTCATGGACGCCGCGGTCGCCAAGGCCTACGCCGGCAAGCGCAAAATCACCTGGCACGAGACCCTCGCCGGCGAGAAGGCCTTCAACAAGACCGGCAACTGGCTCCCCGATCAGACCATCGAGGACTTCAAGAAGTACCTCGTCGGCATCAAGGGCCCTCTGACCACGCCGATCGGCGGCGGCATCCGCTCGCTCAACGTCGCGCTCCGCCAGCTCCTCGATCTCTACGTCTGCCTGCGCCCGGTGCGCTGGTTCAAGGGCGTGCCCAGCCCGGTGAAGCGCCCGCAGGACTGCGACATGGTGATCTTCCGCGAGAACACCGAGGACATCTACGCGGGCATCGAGTACCAGGCCGGCACCCCTGAGTCCCACGCCGTGCTCGATTTCTGGCAGAAGACGTTCCCGAAGGAGTTCGCGAAGATCCGATTCGGCGACGCGGCTCGCAGCGCGGCGTGGCAGAAGCAGCTCGAAGCGACGGGCCAGCCCAAGCGTGAAGCGCCGGTGATGGTGGGCGTGGGCCTGAAGGCCGTCTCGGCCCTGGGCACGGAGCGCCTTGTGTACGCGGCGATCGAGTACGCCCTGAAGAACAAGCGCAAGTCGGTCGCGCTGGTCCACAAGGGCAACATCATGAAGTTCACCGAGGGCGCGTTCAAGGACTGGGGCTACAAGGTCGCCAGCACCTTCTTCCGCAACCAGACCGTCACCGAGCGCGAGACGTGGATCCTCGGCAACAAGGAAGGCAACCCCGGCCTCACGCCCGAGGGCAACGCCAAGATGATCGACCCCGGCTACGACATGATGACCCCCAAGCAGAAGGAGGACATCGTCAAGGAGGTCGAGCAGACCCTGGCCGCCATCTGGGCGACCCACGGCGACGGCAAGTGGAAGAAGATGCTCCTGGTCAAGGACACCATCGCCGACATCACACTGCAGCAGGTCCTCACCCGCCCCAAGGACTTCGACGTCATCGCCACCCTCAACCTGAACGGCGACTACCTCTCCGACGCGCTGGCGGCCCAGATCGGCGGCATCGGCATCGCCCCCGGCGCCAACATCAACTACGTCTCCGGGCACGCCATCTTTGAGGCGACGCACGGCACGGCCCCGAAGTATGCGAACCTCGACCAGGTCAACCCCGGCTCGGTGGTGCTCTCGGGCGAGATGATGCTGCGCTACATGGGCTGGACCGAGGCCGCGGACCTGATCATCAAGGGCATGGACGGTGCGATCAGCGCCAAGACGGTGACGTATGACTTCGAGCGCCTGATGAAGGCCGAGGGAGATACGACGGTCAAGAAGCTGAAGTGCTCGGAGTTCGGGGATGCGGTGATTAGCCATATGTAATCCGATCACAAACATGCCGCCGAGGGGAGCGACCTGCCTCTCGGCGGCTATTTGTTGCCTCACGGAATCGACCCCTATTGCAGCAGCCTCATCGGCCGTCGATTTGATCACATCCCCCCCTGTTTGGGTGGCTCTTGCATCATTGAACCAGGACACGGCGTTGGTAAGCTAAGGGCGGAGGTCCTTATGGCCAGCAGCGTGCTTGTTCGTGACGAGACGACCGCGGGGGATCGATCCGAGGGCGTCGAGTTGACGTTTCCGACCGAGGTGATCACGGTCCGCGAGTTGATCCGCGAGCGTGTGTATCAGGAGGTCGACGATTACAACCGGCGCGCCGAGCGGAACGACGCCGTGTTTCGCGGGCTGGTGGAACCATCGGACGCGGAGCGGACGCTCAACGGGTTTAAGCCGCGCGGCGGGCGACGGATCGATTGGAAGGAGCAGTTCGAGCGGGCGTGCGCGGCCTATGAGTCGTGCCACGTGCTGGTGCTGGCGGGTGATCGGCAGACGGAGAGCCTGGACGAGCGGATCACGCTGACGCGCGGGGTGGAGGTGACGTTTCTGAAGCTGGTGCCGCTGGTCGGGGGGTGAGCGTGGGGAAGAAGGTTGATGCGGGCAAACTGCTGAAGGACTTCGAGCGCTACATCGCGGCGCACCGTTCGACGCCAAACCGTGAGATTCTCGGGAGCGAGCCGGTCCGGGCGCTGCTGGACAGAACGGGCACGGAACGGATCGCGCTGGTTCACGCCATGTTCGAGCGTCTTGGTGACCTGGCGCAAACAATTGCGAAGAAGGAGGGGGATCGCCTCACCACCTGGACTCTCTGGACGAACTTTCACGACAAGCTTGGGAGCTGGTACGACTGGGTTGATGTTTTCGCTCTTCTGCTTCGCAAGGGCTGCGCGTTCACGCCCTCGGATTGGGATCAGGCGTTGGAATCGCTGACCCGGTTCCGGTACATCGACCTGTTCTCGCATCGCTACCTGCCAACGCTGCTTGCAAAGCTCGAACGCGACATCGCCAAATCCGGAATCAGTGACACAAGCCGAGGTCACCTCCGCGCCATCGGCGCGGCAATCGCGCAGAAGAGCAATGCGTCTGAGCAGCGGCTGGCGGCACGCGTCGCTTCCATCGCTGACTACAAGAAGGCCCGGCAGGACGTGGGACTCTGGAGGACGCCGGAAATCGTGCAACGCCTGTTGGACCGGGAGCGCATCAAGATCGAGAGCCCGAATCTGACCGAGCAGTTCAGGGCGGCAATCCGTTTCGATCCTGACCCGCAGAGTAAGCGGCCGATGTGGTTCGAGGGATTGCCCGACGAGTTCTCGCGTTTGGCCGAGAGCGTCGTTGACATTCTGATCGCGGATGCGCTGGCCCATCCCAAGCGGTACTCGGAGGGGGTGGGCTCGCAAGCGGTCAAGGATCTCCAGCGGCTCGCGAGCTCGCGCCCTGACCTCATGCCGGCCGTTGTCGCGATCGCCGGCGCCTGCGCGGTCGAAGCGCCGCCGGACGCTCTGTCGTCCGATGTATTTGCACTCCGTGACCGCATCGTGTCCCGAGCGTTGAGCGTCCCGCAGGCGGTCTGCGCATCGGTCGCGGCATCCAAAGATCCAACCGCGGTGCGTGTGCTCGACGAACTGTCGCGCATCGCCAAGGCGGAGTTTTCCGCCATCAGCGTCCACGATTGGACGGCATGGATCAGCGGCAACGCCAGGGCATGGCTCGCCGCCGCCGCCAAAGCACAGCACTCGCTCTTTCGGTTCCGCGAGTACGTCATGAGGCATCCCTATCGCGCGTACAGCAACCTCGACGAGATGGACAAGGCCTTGGGCCTGCTCGCGCCCGTGCCTGTGCCGCTTGGCGAGCCGTGGATCGATCAACTCACTCGGGAGTGGGGCAAGATGTCCGCCAAACAGCAGGGTTTGTGGCGACGCGTGTGCTTGCACGCCGCGGCCGCGAGCGGCGGCTCGCCCGGCAAGAAGTGGATGTCGCTCGCGGGCGAACTCATCAAAGAGGCCGGCGCGGAGGCGTTCCGCACCAAGGTCGGAGCGTGGCTGTCGCGGGGCTGCACCTCGCGCCCGGAGATGGCGGGAGGACCGATCGAGGGAATCGACGCCGCTTCCCCCACCGATCGTTCGTCCGAGATGCTGAAGGGACTGGCGTGGATGATCGGCGCCGCCGGAGCTGACGCGCCAACCGCACGAGTTCTGAGCGCTCTGGCGATGCGCTCATATCAGAAGGTCCCGGGGATTGGGCCGCGTGCGGTCAAGGTCGGGCACGCGTGCATCCATGCGTTGGGCCAGATGCCGGGGACCGATTCGCTCGCGCAACTTGCGATGCTCAAGGTCAAGGTGAAGTTCATCCCCGCGCAGAAGGGAATCGAGAAGGCCCTGACGGCGGCCGCGATACGGGAACATCTTCCGCGCGAAGAAATCGAGGAACTCGCAGTGCCCAGCTACGGGCTCGGTGACGTCGGCGCACGTGAGGAAGTGATGGGCGAAATCACGGCTCGCCTTGAGGTCGATTCCTCGGCCGGATGCAGGCTGACGTTCATTCGGAAGGACGGCAAGTCCATCAAGACCGTCCCCGCCGTGTTGAAGAAGGACCACGCCGAGAATCTCAAAGAGCTGAAGCTCTCGATGAAGGACATCGGATCGATGCTCCCGGCCCAGAAGGACCGCATCGACAGCCTGTTCCTTGAGCAGAAGACCTGGGCAATGGGCACCTGGCGCGAGCGATACCTCGATCACCCCCTCGTGGGAGTGCTCGCTCGCCGAATCATCTGGCAGTTTCGGGACCGGGCGGACGGCACATGGACCTCGGCAACCTGGCTCGATGGAAAGCTGTGCGATGCCAAGGGACTTCCACGCACGTTCCGCGAGGAAAGCGCGGAGGTGCGCCTGTGGCATCCGATGCTGGTCGAGCGTGAGGAAATCCTGGCCTGGCGACGGTTCTTCGAGGAACGCGGCCTACGCCAGCCGTTCAAACAGGCCCACCGCGAGATCTATCTGCTCACCGACGCGGAACGCACTACCGGAACCTACTCCAATCGATACGCGGCCCACATCATTCGTCAGCACCAGTTCCACGCCCTCGCGGCGGCGCGGGGCTGGCGGAATCGCCTGCGGCTGTTGGTTGACGCCGAGTTTCCGCCAGCGACTCGCACGCTCTCGAAATGGGGCCTGCGTGCCGAGTTCTGGATCGAGGGCGCGGGAGACGACTTCGGGGTCGACACCAACGAGGCCGGCGCGTTTCATCACCTGGCGACTGACCAAGTCAGGTTCTACCGCGAGCGTGCGCCCATCGCGACCGCACACGCGAACGGAGGAGGCTACACCACGACTCGTGTCGGTGGTGAAGATGCCCGGGACACGGAGCACGAGCCGCTCCCCCTCGATCAGATCCCGCCTCTCGTCTTCTCCGAGATCATGCGCGACGTGGATCTGTTCGTCGGGGTCGCCTCGGTCGGAAACAACCCGCAGTGGCAGGACGGCGGACCTGACAATCGCTACCGCGACTACTGGTGGAGCTACGGGTTCGGCGAACTTTCCGGCACGGCCCTGTCGAGAAGCGATTTGCTCGGGCGTTTGATTCCGCGACTCAAGATCGCCGATCGCTGCGAACTTTCCGAGCGATTCCTGATCGTGCAGGGAAAACTGCGCGAGTACAAGATCCATCTGGGCTCGGGCAACATCCTGATGCGGCCCGACGATGAATACCTGTGCATTGTGCCGTCATCAAGGGACGTCGGCGACGGGTCGCTGCACCTCCCATTCGATGGTGATCGAACCCTGTCAATTATCCTCAGCAAGGCGTTCTTGCTTGTCAACGACGACCGGATCAGGGACTCCTCGATCACGTCGCAGATCAAACGCGGCCTGAAGTAGCGGGCTGGCGCTTCCCAATTCCGGCGTCCCATCGCGCCAAGGCCGAGCATCATGAACGACGCCACGCCCGCCGGCGCGGGAGCGATGGCGACCTTGTCGACAGAGCCGACGAGGAAGTCGCGGACGAAACTCAGGGCGGTCTGAGAGTTCTGACGACGCCTGGAGCACCGAGTGAACCGCCAACGTAGGGCTGACGCACGGAGTGCCATCGTCACACCGTTCGCAAGCGATGCTTGAATCGCCCCGAGGCTTTTCAACTGCTGTGTGGGAGTGCGGCCGTCGCGTCAGATCGTGCTCGGGCGCGGCTCATCTCGAGGGCTGGGATGTCCGTTCCGGCAGAGCACGCTTTGCGAGCGCGAGCCGGGCGATCGCGATCACGCACGAGGCGAAGACGCCGAGATAGAGGACGATCCAGAGGGGCGAATTGCCCGGCTCTCGTGTCGTGAGCAGGCCATAGATGCTGAGCAATGTCACCAGGGCCAGCGGCATGACGGTCACGATGCGGGCGGCGCTGCCCAATCGTGGCGCGGCGATGGCCGCAGCGGCGGCGGCGATGAAGATCAGCAGTCCCAGGGATGTCGCGATGATCAAGGCGATCGGCATGGTCGGGCTCCGGTGAGAAAGGGGTGGAGAAACCCGCGCGTCATACAGTTAGTATACACTAACTATTTGGCGAGTCAAGGCCGGGCGGGATGCGACATCGGCGTCGGGGTCTCGCGCGGCGTGGTCTGAGCCTCAACGGCGGGCCTGGGACGCCGTCGAGCTGCGGACGTTCCAGCGGTGGGAGTTCGAGCCTCTGGTAATATCGGGCCCATCGACACATGGAGGCGTCCACGATCTCTTCAATCCCGGGGTGTTCATGAGGCACGATCAGATCGCCGACTACAACTGGGATGATGGTCTCGCCTGTATTTGGCCGGTTGTGGACGATCCGGCCACGGACTTCGGAACTGCTCTGCTCATCTATTGGCGTCTTGACGGACCGTGGATGGAGCCAGCGGAGAACCCCGCGAACTGCAACCACGAAGCATGGCGTCTCAATCAAATCGTCAAACAGCGGCTCCTCGGCGGTTTCTATCCCGCACGACGGATTCTGTATGATCCGGTCCAGGAGAACCATCTCTCTGCTGCGCAAGTCCACCGGCTGAAGCGGGCTGGAGTTCCGGATGAACTCATCGAGCCGAGTCGGCCCGTGTGAGTCAGAGAGCGGCTTCGAAATGGGAGACGATTGTGTGACGGGCCTTTCAAGCCTCGGACACACGCGAGCACGTGCGGCGATCGCGACGGACCTCTGTCGGCGGGGGAAGCGGTCGGCATGGCGGTGCTCGCCCGACGTCCCTGCGTTCGCGTTCGGCCCCCACTACCATCCACGCCATGAACCACACCCTTCGTTCCGGCGCTTTGGCCTGCTCGCTTCTCGTCGCCGCCCACGCCGCGGCCCAGAATGTCGACGCCTTGTGGACCGGCTCGTGCGCGTCCTGCCACGGCGACAAGGCTCAGGGCAATTCCGCCGCGTCGCTGCTCACCAAGGAAAAACGCGACCTCTCGCTGCTCCGCCCGTTCTTTGACACGATCAAGGGCGGCGCGCCCGGCGTCGAGAACCACGCCTTCGCCGCGGGCGCCAGCCCCCTCGACGACAAGCAGGTGTGGGCCTTGGTTGCGTACATCCGCGAGCAGCAGGAGAACGCACGCTACAACGCCGGCGAAGTCGCCAAGGCCAAGGACGGCGTGTTCACGTCTCAGCATCACCGCTACCGGATGGAGCGCATCGTCAAGGACGGTCTCGATACGCCGTGGGCGATCGAGTTCCTGCCCGACGGGCGTCTGCTCATCACGAACCGCTCGGGCAAGCTGGTCGCGACCACGGACGGAAAGACGCTGACGACCGTGCAGGGCACGCCCGCCGTGGTGAGCGACGGGCAAGGCGGGCTCATGGACGTCGCCCTCCACCCGGAGTACGCCCAGAACGGCTGGGCTTACCTCTCATTTCAGCACGGCGAGCCCAAGAAAAAGGGCATGACCAAGCTCGTCCGCGGCAAGATCACGGGCGAAGGCGATGCGCTCACATGGACCGACGAGCAGGTGATCTTCGAGGCCAAGCCCGAGCACTATCTCCCCGCCGGGGGCGTTCACTTCGGCTCTCGCACCGTGTTCCAGAAACATGCGGACGGCAAGTGGTGCGTCTTCTTCAGCCACGGCGAACGCGGGCGCATGGAGATGGCCCAGGACGTGACACGCCCCAACGGCAAGATCCATCGCCTCTATGACGACGGCACCATCCCCGCCGACAACCCCTTCGTGGACAACCCCCGCGCCTACCACTCCATCTGGAGCTTCGGGCACCGCAATCCGCAGGGCCTGGTCTTCGATCTCGACGGTAGGCTCTGGGACACCGAGCACGGTCCGCGCGGCGGCGACGAGCTCAACCTCGTCGAGAAAGGCCGCAACTACGGCTGGCCGCTCGTCTCCTTCGGCATCAACTACAGCGGCGACCCGTTCCGCACGCCGTGGCCCGACCTCGCCAGCGCCGACGTCCAAGCCAAGAAGATCGCCATGCCGACATTTGTCTGGCTCCCGTCAATCGGCGCGTGCGGTCTCGATGTTTCCACGGGCGGCGCCTTCCCCAACTGGAAGGGCGATCTGTTCGCCGGCGGGCTCTCGGGCGGCAACGTCGACCGAATCCGCGTCCGCGACGGGAAGGTCGTCGAGCGCGAGGAAATCCTGAAAAACGTCGGACGCGTGCGCGACGTGCGCGTGGCGCCGGACGGCACCATCTACGTCGTGCTCAACCAGGCCGACATCGTCGTCCGCCTCGTCAACGCGGACGCCAAGTAGTCGCCCCGCAAGAAGGATCCGCTGGTGAAAGCGCCCGCGCCAGAGATCGTCGTCGAAGACCTACACAAGGCCTTCGGCGCCCACGCCGTCCTCGCGGGCGTCGACCTCACCATCCATCGTGGTGAACTCGTCGCCATCGTCGGCGGCTCGGGCTGCGGCAAGACCGTGCTGCTCAAGCACATGACGGCCCATTTCATCCCCGATCGCGGGCGCGTGCTCGTCGCGGACCACGAATCCGCCGGCTCGCCGCTGCGCGATCTGTCGCTCCTCTCGGAGGTTGAACTCGATCGCATCCGCGTTCACTGGGCCGTGGTCTACCAGCGGAACGCCCTGCTCACCGGCTCGGTGTATCACAACCTGGCGATCTGGCCGCGCGAGGTGCTCAACCTCGACGACGACGCGATCCGCCCGCGCGCCGAGCGGGCCCTGCGCGACGTGGGCCTCGATCCGGGCGAGGTGATGGGGACCGACCGCGATTCGCTCTCGGGCGGCATGGCCAAGCGTGTCGCCATCGCGCGGGCCCTCGTCATGGACCCCGTGCTCGTCTTTTACGACGAGCCCACCGCCGGACTCGACCCAGAGATGTGCGTGCAGATCCACGACCTGATCGCCGAGACCCACGTCGCCCGCCCCGGATCGTTGCGCCACGCGGGCCTTGAGGCCGACGTCCCCCGGACGTCGGTCGTGGTGACACACGACACGGAGCTTTTGCGAAGGCTCCGCCCGCGGATCGTGATGGTCCACGCCGGACGCGTGCGCTTCGACGGGAGTTTCGACGAGTTCGTCGCAAGCGGAGACGAGCACATCAGGCCGTACCTGGCCCAGATGGCGTTCTTGCACGCGCGTTCGGCCGTGGAGTAGTCTCGCGTTCAACCGGAGAACCTCATGGCTCAACAAGGCTCGGATCGCGCGATCGAAAGGACCCCGGGCCGGCGGCTGTTCGCGCTCGCCAACGTGCTCACGCTGCTCTTCGCCCTCGGGCACGCGGGCGGCGTTGTTCAAACCATGCTCATGGTCAGGCAGTCCGCCGCAAAGCCCGCGAATGCGGGAATCGGCGAGCTTCGCGAGCTCTTCGCCAGACTCGACGCATACCAGACGCCGAAGTTGCTGGGATTTCAGGCGTCCCTGCTCGACCTGCGGTCCTTCTTCAACATCGCGTTCAGTGTCCTGCTGATCTCGATGTTCACAACAAACGTCGTGGCATTGAGCTGCGCCTCGAGCCGTCGCGACGCGGTCGCCCGCCTGTCGATCATCCACGCCGTAACCATGCTGGCGCTCGCTGGTCTCTCGTTCAGATTCAACATCGCGCAGGGAATCGTCACGGCGACGCTGATCGCTTTGCTGTTCATCTCGGCGGCACTGCGGGCCGGTCGGTCCCAACCCAACATGAAGACCTCCGCCCACTGAACAGGCTCCGACCGCGGGACCGGCATGCTCCGGCTGAATCTGGACCCGCCGGTCGCTCGAACATATCGACAACCGTCGATATGATGCCCGCGACCCTTGCGCCCGGACATCGAAGCGACCGCAACGCCGCACACGAGGACGCCCATGAACAGCATCGCCCCCGCCCAACTCATCGAAAACCTCTCGTGGCGCTACGCCACCAAGCAGTTCGACCCCGCCCGAAAGATCGCCGCGGAACACTGGAAGACGCTCGAAGAGGCGATGACGCTCGCCCCGTCCTCCTACGGCCTGCAACCCTGGGCCTTCGTCGTCGTGACCGACCCCAAGGTCCGTGAGAAGCTGCGCGCCGTGTCGTGGAACCAGCCGCAGATCACCGACGCCTCGCACCTGGTGGTGTTCTGCGCCAAGACCAATCTCGGACGGGCGGACGTGGACCGCTACATCGACCGCATCGTGGAGGTGCGGGGCGTGCCGCGCGACGCGCTGGCGGGCTTCCGCGACATGATGCTGGGAACCGTCGAGGCTTCGGGCGCGAACCACCTCCACTGGAACCAGCGCCAGGTCTACATCGCGCTGGGCTTCTTCCTGTCGGCGGCCGCGATGCTCGGCATCGACGCCTGCCCGATGGAGGGCTTCGACGCCGCCAAGTACAACGAGATCCTCGGGCTCTCGGGGCAGGGGCTCAGCGCGACCGTGCTGGCAACCGCGGGCTATCGCTCACCGGGAGATTCATACGCATCACTCAAGAAGGTCCGCTTCGACGCCAGCGACGTGATCAAGCGGGTGTGAGCGGAACAGAGTCGGGAGTCGGGCAATATCCTACCGGAATTGGCGCCTTCTTCCCTGTCTCGCTATCTCGCTGTATTTGTTTGCCAATTTCGCCATTTGGTGATTTGGCGATTTGCCCTGCACTCGCAGTCTCGCTGTACCACAAGATCACACGGCCGCTTCTACTTCTTCACGCCGATCATCCCGATCAATCGACCAGTCTTGCCAAGCTCGCGCCGGTGCGAGAAATAGAGCGATGCGTCCCGCGCCGTGCAGCCGCCCACATGCTCGATTCGGGCGCGATCAACGCCGACATCGCGGAGCTGCACTTCCAGCGCCCCACGCAGATCGACCTGCGCTTTTCCGTCCGCGCGCCGCCATGCGACGACCCTCGGTTGCTCGCCCGCACCACGCCCCGCGATCCCGCTGACTTCATTCACGCCCTCGATCGCATCGCCCACACGCCAGCCGCTCGGCAATTCGCCGACCATTTCACTCCCGAACGCCCGCACGAACTCGTCGAGAACTTCCGGGCCGACCTCGAACGACGCGGCGCCGATGCACGGGCCGATCGCGGCCGAAATTTCCCGCGCGCCCTCGCTCTGCACGACCCGCACCGCGTTCAAGAGCACGCCCGACACCACGCCCCGCCAGCCCGCGTGAACCGCCGCGACAACCTTTGCATCGCCGGAAGTCAGCAGCACCGGCGCGCAATCCGCAACCCGCACCACGAGCACCCGCGACGGATCTCGCGTCACCATCGCGTCCGCCTTGGTGTCGTTCTGCGTCGGGTGCGACCTCCGCCCAGAGGTCAGCACATGCACGCTCGCGCCATGCACCTGATACACCTGCACGACCTCGCGCCACGCGGCGCCGATCGCGTGCTGCACCAGTTCGAGGTTGCGCTGGATGTTCGCGGGCGGATCGCGCTGTTCGCCCTTGAACTCGGCCGGGTTCCCGAAGTTGAGCGACTCGAAGACCCCGTTCGACACGCCGCCGATCCGTGTGGTGAACGCGTGGGGCACGCCCAATCGCGTGAGCAACTCCGACCGGAGCAATCGCGGCTCAGGGCGCGGCTCTGGGAGTTCGTCACGCATCAGCTACTCACTCGTCGGGAAAACCGCACCGCCCGCCTTTCGACAAGGGTGCGATCGATTGAATCAGCCCGGCTGGCAGCCGCAGCCCTCGCCGCAGCCCCCGCCCATGTC
>JABWBC010000036.1 GCA_013360695.1 Phycisphaerales bacterium | reverse complement strand
GATGCCCTTGCCGGTGACGTGGGACAGC
Organism: Phycisphaerales bacterium; assembly: GCA_013360695.1. Classification (GTDB taxonomy): domain Bacteria; phylum Planctomycetota; class Phycisphaerae; order Phycisphaerales; family UBA1924; genus JABWBC01. The sequence goes on along the minus strand of JABWBC010000036.1, from coordinate 26,874 downwards.
TCGCCGATGGTGGCCGGCTTCACGCCCCGCTTGCCCGCGATATCGCGCACGGCGGCGGCGATGGGGTGGGTGGAATCGGCCTCGAGGCCGGCGGCGATCGCGAGCAGGCGCGCCGTGTCGGACCAGGCGACGGGCTGGATGTCGTACACCTGCGGGCGGCCCAAGGTCAGCGTGCCGGTCTTGTCGAAGCAGATCGCGCCGATCGTGGAGAGACGCTCGATCGCCTGCCCGCCCTTGAAGAGCAGGCCAGCCCGCGCGGCGCGGGCGATGGCGGCAAGCGTCGCGGTGGGCGTGGCGATCACCAGCGCGCAGGGTGAGGCGACGATCAGCAGCGTGATCGAGGTGTAGAGCGCGTCGGACCACGGACGCTTGAGCAGCAGCCACCACACCATCAGCACGGCGAAGCTGATGCCCATGACGCCGAGCGCATAAGGCTCGCTCACGCGGTCGATGATGCGCTGCACGGGCTCGCGCTGCTCGCTGGCCTGGGTGACAAGATTCAGGATCTTCTGCAGGCTCGACTCGCGCACGGGGCGGAGCACCCGCGCCTCGATCGGCGCGTCGGTGTTGATCGTGCCCGCGTAGAGCTCGTCGCCCTCCTCGACGCTCCGCGGCATGGATTCGCCCGTGATCGCCGACTGATCGAACGACGTCTTGCCGCTGGTGACGACGGCGTCGGTGGGCACGCGCTCGCCGGGGCGAACCTTGACGACCTCGCCCGGCACAAGCGAATCGGGATCGACCTCGACCCACTGGCCGTCGCGCAGGACGATGGCGTCGACGGGCATGAGCTTGTTGAGCGCCTCCACCTCGCGCCTGGTGCGCTGCATGGCCAGCTCTTCGAGCGCGCCGGCGAGCGTGAAGAGGAAGAGGAGGAGCGAGCCCTCTTCGGGGTGCCCGATGTACGCCGCCAACCCCGCGCCGACGATCATGAGGACGTCGATGTCGATGCGCCACTGGGCGACGGCCTGCCAGGCGGCGCGCAGGCCGTAAACCATGCCCACGCAAAGGCTGACCCACACCAGCCACTCGGCGTTCTCCTGCTTGAGCAGCGTGTGGACGATGAAGCCCGCGAGCAGGAAGACGCCGGCGATGATCGCGCCGGTCAGTTCGCCCTTGGGCGAGAAGAGAACGTCAAGGAAGGACGCGGGTGGCGCTGCGGGCTTGGCGTGCGGGGCGTGGGTCGGATGTGGCGCGCTCGTCTGCGTCATGCACGATGGTAGAGATCGCACGCACGGAATGCGTGAGGGCGCGGCAAGTTAGACGCAGTCTCAACAAGGGGCGGCGGCCTCGATGCTCACCTGCTCATAGGCCTCACCTCAGGAACACGTCGTACTCGACCTCCAGCGTCCGCGTCTCGCCGGGCTTGAGATCGAGCTCCCACTGCACGTCGCTGTGGTTGTTGACGTTGGTGTTGTATGAGTCCTCAAAGTCCTCGCCGCGGCCCGCGTCGATGATGACCGCGCCCTCGGCGCTGGCGCCTTTGACGCGCCCGCCCATCGACAGACTCACGCACACGCGAGACGCCTCGTTCCTGCGATTCACGAGTGTAACCGTTCCCTTCTTGCTCACCTTCGCGAACTGGTACCCGTTCCAGTTGAGCGCGTTGGCCTGGCGTTCCAGCTCGGTTTCCTTGAATGTCCCCGCGATGTCGGCGCTCACCGTCAGCGGCAGGCGGCACTTGGCGCCTTTGCTCGTGTAGGTCAACAGGTCCTGGCTGATCGGCATGGTTCCGTTCATCACGAGCGCGGGGCCGGTGGTCCAGGGAGACGCGCCCGCGTTGGTCAGCTCGATCTGGTGCCACACGCGGTTCCGGAGCAGGCCCAGCGGCGAATCGCCCGCCGGCGTTCCGGGGCGATCCGAGGGATTGGCGTACTGCGGCTCGGCCCGTCCGATCTTCCCGAGCTTCAGATCGAGCGTGTAGATGTGACGAACCGCCGCCTTGGCGTTCCACACCGGCACGCTCGCGCGGGCGCCCCTCTTCAGCGTCACCTCGCCCAGCGAATACACGTGCAGGTCCTGCTCACCGGTCGCGATCAGTTCGCCGGGCACGACGGGCGCGCCCGGGGCCTTCTCGGCCTCCTCGCGCACGCGCCCACGCGCATCGCGGAACGCGGCGTTGCTGAAGACCTGGCCCGTCGCGATCTGCTGCCGCCCGAGCGTTTCGCGGATCGCCGATTCAAGGCTGAGCGGCGAGACCACATCACCAAACCTGAAATTCGGCACGCCCGCGACCAGGTCGAGCTTCGCGCCGTTCAGGTCCTCGAGATCGTTGACGACCTCGCCTTGCAGCCACATCGTCGCTTCGGGCGTGTCGACGCCCTCGACGCGGTACGTTGGGATCCACGACATGCCCGGTGAGAAGTACATCATCCGCAGGGAGACTTCTCTCTCGGCCGCATCGCGTCCGAGATCGACGATGAGTCGCTTGGCGCGCGATTTCACCTTCGCGCTCCGCGTGATCGTGGTTTCCAGCGACGCGCCGGAGAGATGCTGAACCTCGCCGACGGGGATCACGCGGCGGACGCCGTCGAGTTCCAGCACCACGTACTGCCCGCCGGGCGGCGGGGGAACAATCGTGCTCGACAGCGCTCGCGCCGGGTCGTCGCCCGCGTCGATCGCGGGCTGCGATCCCTCCAGCACCTCAACAATCTTCGCGTCGACGCGCCCGGAGCTCGCCAGCATGAGCGTGAGCGACTTGCCGATGTTGGCGCGGAGCAGGTCCGCCATGGAGAGACACGTGGTCTTCTGCTCCAGCGTGGTCTCGCGTTCGGCGTATTCGGCGCGCAGGCCCACGGTCTTGCCGTCGGCGCTCATGGCCCAGAATGTGCCCAGCACGGCGGAATCGGGCACGTTCTCGATGAAGCCAGTCCCCGTTCCGTCGAGCTTGCCCGTGACGGACTTGACCAGGAGCGCGTGCCCGTCCTTGAACACGACGGCCCGCTCGGTTCTGAGCGAGAGCACCGAATCCGCCCACGCGGGCATGGTCGAGGTGAGGAGTGCCGCGACGAGAACCGAGGCCGGGGAGAACCGACGAGCGACGCGCGAGAGGACCGACATGGAATGCTCCTTGTTTTCGGCGTCGGCGTGCAGCCCGACGCCCGCCCGGCACGGGGCGGCATCCAAGTGATACGAACGATCCGGGCGAGGTGCTGTCACACCCGGGTAACTCGCGGCGCGCCTACCATCGGCGTCAATTCACATCCGGCCGGACGAAGGTCCGGCCCCGGAGGATTCGCGATGATCCCCAAACCCCCTCCGCGCGAGGGCTCGCTGGGCTTTATTTACATCCCGCCGTACCGCGTGCAGGGCACGTCGATCGCCGGCGAGGTCACCACCATCCAGATCCCGGAACTCGATGTCTGCTTTGACATGGGCGCCTGTCCACGCGCCATGCTCGCCAGCAAGTACGTCGCCATCTCGCACGGGCACATGGACCACATCGGCGGCCTGGCGTATTTCTGCTCCCAGCGCCGCTTCCAGGGCATGGGCAACGCCAAGATCGTGTGCGACTCGCGCATCGCGCCCGCGATCCGCGGCATGATGACCGGGTTCGTCGAGCTCGAGCAGCAGAAGACGCCTTACGAGGTCCTGCCCATCGAGCCCGAGGGAACCATCGAGATCAAGAACAACATCTTTCTCCGCGGCTTCCCGACCGAGCACACCGCGCCGTCGTTCGGCTACTCGATCGTCGAGAAGCGCAGCAAGCTCAAGCCCGAGTTCGTCGAGTATCCGCAGGAGAAGCTGCGCGAGCTGAAGGAGCGCGGCGTTGAGATCACGCGGACGCTGGAGATCCCCCTGATCGCGTACCTGGGCGACACGCAGCCCGGGCCGCACTTGGTGCGCGAGGACGTGCGCAAGGCGCAGATCGTCATCTGCGAATGTACGTTTTTCGAGCCCGACCACAAGGACCGGGCGAAGGTCGGCATGCACATGCACGTCGACGACATCGCGGAGTGGATCCGCGTGCTGGAATGCCAGAACCTCATCATCGTCCACGTATCGCGCCGCACCGACCTGGGCTACGCGCGCAAGCGCCTGGCGCAAGCGGTGGGGGAGGAGCTGGAAAAGAAGGTGCTGTTCATGATGGACTTCCGCACCCAGCGGACGCGTTACGAACAGCAGGAGGCCGAGGCGCGGGCGCTTGAGGCCAAGCTCGCGGCCCGAACGCCGGCCCCGCCGTCAAGCCAGATTCCCGAAGAAAACGAAGAAGAGGAATGAGCGCCCGCCGGTTGACTGGTTCCGCGCCGCGGGGTACCTTCCGACGGCTCGTCGGGTTGTGACGGCACGGGGCGGTGGGCGTTCCGAGCCGGCGTCTGAACATTGATCTCTTCGCCAAGGGGTGGGCCCTATGCGCGGAAGTATGCCAACGTGTGGGCGCGGTCTCGCGCGCCGAATTCCGAACCGTGCCCGTTCCTTCGGCGCGTCGCCCTTTCTTTTCTTCCGTGGGAACTAGTCCGCGGAGCGAGTGTCCATGACCGACCCCGATCGCAAGATATGGGATGGGATGTTGTCGCACCTGCGCGCGACGAATCCGTCCATCTGCCGCCAGTGGTTCGGCGACCTCGAACCCATGGGCGTGGCGTCGGGCGCGCTGGTGGTCCGTGTTCACTCGCCGGTCCACCGTGACTACCTGAAACGCCAGTGCGCCGAAGCGTTTAATGACGCGGCCCGAACCGCCTCGGGCCGCCTCCTCGCAGTTCGCTTCATCAGCCCCGGCGACGAATCGCCCGAACTCCCGGGCCGTGACGCCATGACCCGCGACGGCCGCGAGAACCGCAAGCCCGTGGCCCGCGAAATCAAGCCCGAGCCGCCCAGGCCCGCACCGCGGCCCGATCTGCGGGTCGAGCCGACGAGCGAAAACCCAACTCCCGGGAGCGTGCCGTCGAGCAACGGTGTCGGGCCGTCCCCCCGAATTCTCGGCCCGGATGCCGGGATCAACGCCGCCCCGACGCCCGTGGGCGATCCGGCGGGCGAGCGGTCTTCGAGCGTGGTCCGGCGCGATGCGCTGGTCATCAACCCCGACTATGCCTTCGAGAATTTCGTGGTGGGCCCGGAGAACCGCCTGGCCCACGCGGCCGCCGTCGCGGTGGGCGACAACCCCGCCCGGTCATACAACCCGCTCTTCATCCACGGCGGCGTGGGACTCGGCAAGACCCACCTGCTCCAGGCCATCTGCCTGCGCATCCTCGAGAACCGCCCCGACGCGTCGCTCTACTACATCTCCTGCGAGTCCTTCATGACCCAGTTCATGGAGGCCGTGCAGAGCGGCGAGATGGCCAACTTCCGCCACTGCTTCCGCGACGTCGACGTGCTGATCGTCGACGACATTCACTTCCTCGCCAAGCGAGACCGCACCCAGGAAGAGTTTTTCCATACCTTCAACACGCTGTACCAGGCGAGCAAGCAGATCGTGCTCTCGTCCGACGCGCCGCCGGAAGAAATCCCAGACCTCGAACAGCGCCTCGTCAGCCGCTTCAAGTGGGGCCTGGTCGCCAAGGTCGAGCCACCCTGCTACGACACGCGCGTGGAGATCCTGAAGTCCAAGGCGCGGATCCGCGGCCTGGAGCTCCCCGACAACGTCGCCTGCTACATCGCCGAACGCATCAACGCGAACATCCGCGAACTCGAGGGCGCCATCACCACGCTGCAGATCCGCGCCTCGCTCGACGCCCGCCCCATCGATCTCTCCCTGGCGAAGCTCGCGATGGGCGACTCCGCCCCCGTGGCCCAGTCCACGATCTCGATCCACACCATCATCGACGCCGTTACCGACTTCTACCACGTCAAGGTCACCGACCTGCAGTCCAAGCGACGCCAACGCTCCGTCGCCCTGCCGCGCCAGGTCTGCATGTACCTGGCCCGTCGCCTCACCCGCCTGTCGCTGGAAGAAATCGGCGGCTATTTCGGCGGACGCGACCACACCACCGTCATGCACGCCGTCAAAATCATTGACTCCAGACGCGGCCAAGACACCGAGTTCGACGGCGTTGTTAATGGCCTCGAGACCTCCCTCAAACCGGGCTCGGAGTAATCCCCGCCGGGCCTTCCCGGTACCCAGACTGTCGGCAGCGCCTGTGCATGGCCTGTGGAAACCCTGGCTTGGGCGCGCTCCGGCGGGCGCTGCCAAAGACCCCCGCAGCCTGTCGATAGCCGGCACCTGGACCTGGCCCGACGAGCCCCGCGCGCCAGCGCCACGCTAACGACAGTTTCCTCTTTGGGATTTCTCCTATAAGAGCTTGTGCTGTAGATGTTTACGGGATGATTGCCGCGTTTTCCACCGCCCGACATGGCTTCCTACGGAGATGAAGAGATTAAGTCCTTCTTCTTTCAGAAAGAGACCAGATTCCACGAGTGTTGACGTATTGTGATAACCCACACGCGACCCCACACCAAGAATTGTGCAAAACGTGGGCGTCTTGCGCCTGGGAACCACGCTTGAAGTCCCGGCCGTTGGAATTCAATGCTGGCATCGACGGCAATAGACCGTGGTGCGCTGGGCGATGGTGGTCTGGGTGAGGCACGTGCCGCAGACAACGCAGGGCTCGCCGCCCCGCCCGTAGACGCGATGCCTTGATTGGAAGTTCCCGGCCTGCCCCGCGGCGTCGCGATAGTCGCGCAGCGTCGAGCCGCCGGATTGGATCGACTCGGCGAGGACGTCGCGGATCGCGCCCGCGAGCCGCTCGCATTGCTCGCGGGTGAGGCGCGATGTTCGCCGTCCCGGCCTGATCCCGGCGCGAAAGAGCGCTTCGTCCGCGTAGATATTCCCGACGCCGGCGATCGCGGCCTGGTCGAGCAGCGCCGCCTTGATCGCACGCCGGCTGTCGGCGACAGCGCCCGCGAGTTCTTCGCCCGAGATCGTGAGGGCGTCGGGGCCAAGGTCATTCCAGCGCACGCGGACTTCGCCCATGGCTGGAAACGTCCACAGCCCGCCGAAACGCCGCGGGTCGCGGAACCAGAGCAGGCCGGGCGAAGCTGGAGGCGCGGCGAGTTCGAGCGACCAGGCCGCGTGCGTGTGCCGGTCGCTCGCGTGATCCTCCCCGGCCACACGCGCGAGTTCGAGTTGCCCGGTCATGCCCAGGTGAATCAGAACCACGCCGCGAGTTGCTTCGATCGCGAGTTGCTTGCCGTGACGGTGGAGCGCGAGGATCGACGAACCCGAGAGAAGGGCCGCGGGAGTTCGTGGACCCTCGACGATGTCGCTCCGGCGCAGATCAACCGAGACCACGCGCCCCCCGATGATCGGAAGGAGCGAGCGACGCGTCGATTCAACCTCGGGAAGCTCGGGCATGGAAAACCGTTCAGGCGCGGAGATCGCAGTGCAAGAGAAAACACGACGCAGGGCCATCGAAGCGACGCAGGACACATGGGGACGCGAATACCTCGTGCGGCCGTCTCGGCCCCTCCTCCATTTCTTCCCCGTGCTTCTCCGTGTCTCTCCGTGGTGAGTCCTTACGGCTGCTGATGCAGCATCCGGTGCATCGAGATCTGGTCCCACAGCGTGCCGTCGTCGTGCCGGCAGCCGTCGGGCAGGTACGCGTGCTGCACGAAGCCGAACGATTCATAGAGGCGTCGCGCGGGGGTGTTGGCGGCGTAGACCGCCAGGTCGAGCATGTGGAGCGTGGGCACGCTCTCGCCCCAATCGACCAGGGCTCGCATCATCGCCTTGCCGATGCCGCGGAAGCGATACGCCGAGTGAACGCTCATGCCGATCGTGCCAACGTGCCGGACTTTCCGCTTGGGTCCGGTCCACACGTTGGAGATCCCGATCATCGTGCCGCCCGCGGAGCCTTCGCACGCGACGAGAAAGATCGCGTGTGGGTCGAGCGTCCGCTGGCGGATCAGGGCCGCCTCCTCTTCGATCGTGTACGTGAACTCGTCCGCCTGCGTCAGCGTGAATTGCGACGTTGAGAAGACGTCGCGGGCGCACTCGAGCACCGCCGCGGCCTCATGCTCTTCGGGCGTGCGCACCACGCACACCCCGCCGCCCTTCATCGGAAACTCGCGCGCTTCGATCCGTCCCATGTTCAGCCTCCCCGGGCCCGCAGCCCACGAAAGAACGACCGGAGTTTCGTCGCGGACTCCTCCGCCATCACGCCCGAGACCAGTTCCGCGCGGTGATTGAGGCGCGTGTCGGTCGTGATCGCAAAGAGCGAGCGGCACGCGCCGGCCTTGGGATCATCGGCGCCGTAGAGCACGCGTCCCACGCGGGCGTTGACGATCAGCCCCGCGCACATCGGGCAGGGCTCGAGCGTGACCGCCAGCGAGCAGTCGTTGAGCCGCCAATCGCCGGTCGCCCTGCACGCGGCCATGATCGCGGCAAACTCCGCGTGCGCCGCGGGGTCCTTGTCGATCTCGCGCCGGTTGAACCCCTCGCCCAGAATCGTGCCGTCGGAGGTTCGATACACCACCGCGCCGACCGGAACCTCGCCCAAGTCCGCGGCCTGGTCGGCGAGCGCCAGAGCCCGCGCCATCATCGAGAGGTCGAGCGGGCCCGCGCTCGGGCTTGTGCCGGGGGTTGCGCCGGGTGTGGCGGGGTTCGTGCCGCTCATGACGGCTTGCCCGAGGAATCTCCGCCGTGCGGATTCGCATAGGGATCGACGCCGGGCGGCGGCTCGGCGGGCGGTGAATTCGTCGTTGGCTCCGTCGTGCGCGTCGTCGCATCGCTCGGCGGCGTGGACTCGCCCGGCCTTTCGTCGGGCGAGTATTTCTCGCCGGTCGGATCGAAATACGACTTCGGCCGCCACGACGCGTTCTGGAAGCGTTCGTCGACGCTGTTGTCGGGCGGGTTCGGCGACGATGGAGGCGGCTGATACGGGGCGGGCGTGATGGGCGCGCCCGGCGCGATCGATTCGCCCTCGTCGGGATCGATGGGAACGTCGTCGAGCTCGTCGCGCTTGGGCGGGAAGATCCGCAGCAGGATCGCGCCCAGCTCATAGAGAAGCCACATCGGGATGCCGAGCAGGAGCATCATGCTGGGATCGCCCGGCGTGGCGATCGCGCCCACGACCGCCGAAGCCATGATCGCGTGCTTGCGATACTTGGACAGGAAGGCCTGGTCGATGATCCCGATCCAGCCCAGGATCAGCACGACCACGGGCGTCTGGAACGCGATCGCAAAGCCGAGCGCCAGCGACAGGAACGTGTTGGTGTAATCGTCGACCTTGTACTGCTGCTTGAGCGTGGCGCTCCCGCGCCCCGGCTTGACCTTCGCGCCCGGGATCGAAAAGACCGACGGCACGCCCTCGGAATTGACGCCGATGCACATGCGCAGGTCGTTGAACGTCGAATTGAACCACACGTCCCCCAGCTTGGGCTCGGGCGGGTCGGCCTTCAGCACCGGGTACTGCGGCAGGACCAGCCCGGGGGGGAGCGGCTCGGGCGGCGCCTGCTTCACGCCGATGTCCGTGCTGAAGTTGATCATGAAGTACAGCGTGGTCGGGAGCGCGACGGACCACAGAAACACCACACCCGCCACCGATAGCACCGCGCTCATCGGCAGCATCAGATACACCAGCTTCCGCTCGCGCGGGAACAGCCCCGGCGCCACGAACCTCCACAGGTTCCACAGCACCCAAGGCCCGCCCACGATCAGCGTCACGATCAGCGACAGCTTCACATACGTGAAAAACGTCTCGAACGGGCTCGTCGACTGCATCTCCGGCGGCTGCCCCGCCTCGACGAGCTTCTCCAGCACTGGACGCACCACCAGCTCGAGCAATTGCGGGCCGAAATAGAGCGCCGCGATCAAGATCGGGAGCAGGCCCAGAACCGCCCACATCAGCCGCGAACGCAGCTCGTCGAGGTGCTCAAGGAACGACATCGTCTTGGCCTCGGGGGTGTCCTCCCCGGGCCTCACGATCCGCCGCACCACCGAACGCGCCTCGTCCATCGGGGGTCACGATAGCAACACGGGCCGCCCCGCCGCGCCAAAGCACACCGAGACGTCCGGGTTCGATGGGCGGTGCCGAAGTGTCGTGGCGATCGGACGCGGGTGTCGATGACGGAAAGGGACGCGGCGCGCATCCCAGTAATGGGGAGCGTCAGGCGACCCCGCCCGCGGAGCTTCTTGTGCCCGGTGAACCAGTGCAATCCAGCGGCGTGGAGCGCCCGTCCGCAAGCCCGCGCCGAGACCAGGCCACTCATGCCTCATCGTTGGCCCATAAGCACCAAACGAACCCAGAACTCTTGACCGCCGCCGCCTTGGCCGGCGATCGTGATGCCCTGCGCGTGTTGTGGGAACAGAACCGTCGCTGGGTGGCCGCGATCCTTTTGGCCCACAAGCCGGCCTGGGCCGACCTTGACGACCTGCTTCAAGAAGTCGCGGCCAGCGTGGTGCGGCATTCGGGCGAGCTGCGCGACCCCGCTTCGTTCCGTTCGTGGCTGCGCACCGTCGCAATCAATTCGGCGCGCCTCGCCGCCCGCGCCCGGAAGTACCGCCCCGAGCCCAAGCCCTTGGCGGGCGATGAACCCTTGGCGACCGTGGCGCCGGGTGGCGCGGCGAGCGTTTCGTTCAACGAAGACCGCGAGGAAGGCCGTCGCCTGCTCGAATTGGCGATGGAATTGCCCGAGGGGTACCGCGAACCCTTGCTGCTCAAGACGCTCCGTGATTTGTCGTACCGGCAGATCGGCGAACTGGTTGGTTTGCCCGAGACCACGGTGGAGACGAGGATCGCGCGGGCCCGCAAGATGCTCCGCGAGCTGGCGATCAATGGCGGTGCAGGCCGAAAGGTCGAGTCGCCCGCCCGCGGCAAGGTCATCGGCAGCGTCCTGTAAGAACGAAGCCCCGCGCCGCCGAGGCTGAATTTTGCGGATTTCGACGGACGGCGGCGTCGGGCGCATCTGGTGTTCTGAAAGGCCTCCCTCGCGGAGCCTTTGGAGTCTGAGCAATGGCAGCTTCGCAGGAACAACCCGATCGCGATCTCCTGATCAGCCGCGTGGTTGACGGGACGGCCCGCGACGCCGACTGGAAGGCCCTCGACGCGATCGCGTCGGGCGATCAGGGCGTGTGGCGCGAGCTGGCCACGGCCCAGAGGCAGCAGGCGTGCCTGATGCGGGCGGTCGAGGAATCGATCGCGCCGGCGTCGCTGGTCGAACTTCCAGACGAGGCCCCCGCGCTGCATTTCCCATCCCGCCAACAGGCGTGGTGGATCCGTCGTTGGGCCGGCTGGGTGGCGGCGGCGGTGCTGGGCGTCGCGTGGGTTTCATCCGGGCGACTGGGCGTGAATCCGCCGGCGCCCATCGATACGCCCATCGCCGCCGACCTCGCGGGCCCCGGCGCACGCATGGTGAAGAACGCCGCCGACGCACTCTCCGCCTATTTCGACAAGGGCGCGGAAGAGAAGCGGGTGCTCGGCGAGATGCCGACCAAGCTCTTGCTCCGCACCAACCCGGCCGCCGACGGCAAGGGCTACGAGGTGTATTTCGTCCGCCAGATCGTCGAACGCGTCGAGGTTCCCGACCTCCGCATGCTCTCGACCGACGAGTTCGGCAACGTGCGCCCGGCGGAGGTTGACATCCGCCCCGCGTCCGCCGACTCCATGTAACCGACTGCACGCGCGGGGCCCGTGCCCGCAGATTGACCGCTCTTTGGGAGATGTGTTCATGAAACTCACCGACCTTGCTCACGTTCGACCCGCCCTGCTCGTCGCGATCGTCGGCCTGTCGATCGCCTCGGCCGCGACAGCCCAGGGCGAGAAGAAGGAAGCCGCCGAACAGGCCGAGCCCAAGGTCCGCGGCGAGTTCGGCAAGCCCCTCAACCAAGGCGGCGACGATCAGCCCGCCGGCACGTCCGTCATGACGATCTCACGCAGCAACGACGGGCAGACCTACACCGTCACGATCAAGGACGGCAAGGTTTCGGCCGAGATCAACGGCAAGCCCGTGCCCGAAGATCGCATCGAGCGCCGACGCGACGCCGTCATCATCAAGGACGAAAACGGCAAGGAAGTCTCTCGCTTCGATGTCGGGCGCACGGGGCGCGGCGGGCGCGTGCTTCGCCTCGAAAACACGCCGTGGCTCCAGCTCTCGCCGCGCGTTCGCGAGGGCGGGTTGCTGGAGCTTCAGCCGGAACTGCGAGCCCAGGTTCAGCCCGACAATCCGCCGCCGGTCATGCTCGGCGTCACCATGTCCGACGCCGACGAAACGCTGCTGGAGCACCTGAACTATGAGAGCGGCGTGACGATCGATCGCGTGCTCGAGGGCCTGCCCGCCGCCAAGTCGGGCCTCGAGGTCGGAGACATCATCGTCGAACTCAACGGACAGAAGCCCGTCGAGCAGGAGACGATCCGCGCCAAGCTGCGCGAGGCCAAGCCCGGCGACGAGATCACGCTGAAGATCGTCCGCAAGGGCAAGGCCCAGGACATCAAGCTCACGCTCGACGCCTACGACGCCGAGAAGCTCGGGCACGTCTGGGGCCAGGGCGCGACGAACCCCCAGGACTGGTTCAGCTTCTCGCCGCGCGATCCCGAGGTCGGCAGGCAGATCGCCGAGGCCCTCAAGATGCTCGAGAACGAGAAGCTCATGCAGGGCGAAGGGCGGAAGCAAATGGAGAAGCTGCTTCAGGACGCGATGAAGAACCTCGACGCGTCGCGCCTGCATCGAGAGGGCGCGCCCTTGGATTGGCGGATCAACCGCGACCCCAGCTCGCCGATCGTGATCGGACGCAACCAGGGCGAGATCTTCGAGGTGGTCCCCGGAAACACCGACCTCTCCCGCAAGATCGACAAGCTCAACGCGACCATCGAAAAACTGACCGAGCGTCTCGAACAGCTCGAAAAGCAGCTCAAGGAAAAAGGCCGCTGATCTCAGCGTGAATCACCCCGCCCGGTCCTCACCCGGGCGGCCAAAGACCGCGTGCGTTGACGGGGGCTCCGGACGGTCCGGGGCTCCTGTCGCTTTTGGGGCACCACAACCACCGCCGCCCTGTATCATCCTGCGGGGCGCGCCGAGCCGCGCGTCTCGCACGGAGGCTCCCGATGTCCGACCACGCACCCCATCCCTCGCCCGACTCGGCCGCCCCCGAAATCCTCGCCGAGGTCACCCGCGCCTATCAGTCCCTTCGCGCCGAGATCCACAAGGTCATCGTCGGCCAGGACGAAGTCGTCGACCAGGTGCTCATGGCCGTCGTCTCCAACGGACACGCCGTCGTCGTCGGCGTGCCCGGCCTTGCGAAAACACTTCTCATCTCCACCATCGCGCGCACCCTCTCCCTCTCCTTCTCACGCATCCAGTTCACGCCCGACCTCATGCCCAGCGACATCACGGGCACCGAGGTCATCCAGGAAGACCGCGCGACCGGGCAGCGCGCCCTGAAGTTCGTCAAGGGCCCCGTCTTCGCCAACGTCATCCTCGCCGACGAGATCAATCGCACGCCCCCCAAGACCCAGGCCGCGCTGCTCGAGGCGATGCAGGAACATCAGGTCACCGCCGGCGGCGTTCGCCACGAACTCCCGAAGCCGTTCTTCGTGCTCGCGACGCAGAACCCCATCGAGCAGGAAGGAACCTACCCACTCCCCGAGGCGCAGCTCGATCGTTTTATGTTTCAGATCATGATCCGCTATCCCACGGCCGCTGAAGAAGAAGAGATCGTGCGCCGCTCCAGCGTCCGCGCCGCGGTGACAATCACGCCCACGCTCGACGCGGCGTCGATCCTCCGGGTGCAGCAGCTGGTGCGCGCGATGCCCGTCGCGGACCACGTAATTCGGTACGCGTTGCGGCTGGTGCGCGCGACGCGTGTGAAGGAAGCGTCCGATCCGGGCGTGACCAGGCCGCGCCTCGTGGAGGAGTACCTTGCCTGGGGCGCCGGCCCGCGGGCGAGCGAGTATCTCGTTCTGGCGGCCAAGGCGCGGGCGATGCTGTCGGGCCAGACCAGCGCGAGCGTGGAGCATGTGCGCGCGATCGCCAAGCCGGTGCTGCGCCATCGCCTGATGACGAACTTCAACGCCGAGGCCGATCAGGTGACGACCGACGACATCGTCGAGGCGCTCCTGAAAGAAGTGTCGCCCGAGGGCCTGAGCGGCACCGACAAGCGGCTGATGGACAGCGTGTCGAGGTGACGCCTACGGCTCGGGCTTCCCGAAGCAGTCGGGGACCGGCCCTTCGGATACAAGGTGAGGCTCAATTCTCCGATTGTTCCAATCGAAGGCGCGTGCACCATCAGTATCGTCGATCGCGATTTGGACTCGCTGCACTTTGCGCACGTAGATCGCGTGTGCCCGTTGATTCCCGACGCGATACACGATTACGCTTTGCCCCCGGCGATCCACACATAGATTTGCCTTGTCGGCCGAATATCGATACGCCATTGGATCACGAGAAGCCCCAACGTCGAGCCGATCGCGAAAGAGCAGCGTCGTGCTGTGTCTTGGGAGGGCGGGGCCGGACGACGGCGTTGCCGGCCAATAGCCGGGGAATACCTCGACATACAGAGGCACATGCCCGGTGTTGGTAACCGCGACTTGTGCGTCGGTCGTTTCGCAGCCCGACAGGATTAGTGCGGCGGCCACCATCAACCACGCAAGGCACACACGAGGTGTCATGGAGCAATCCTCCGAAGTCTGCCGCACAGCCTCATTTGCCGATCTCGTCCTGTCGCCACCAGAACAAACGATCCAGCGGAGCGCCCTCCGCATCGTAAAACACAACGCGCTGGTCGTTCGCAAACTCAACGCGAAGGTTGTCCCTCCAATCCAGGTGGATAACACAGGCCGGCTTGTCCTTGAACTGGTACTTCAGCCAGCATTGCGCCGGCGAGAGCACGTACTCGCCCGGCGCGATTTCGTCAGGCGTCGCGTCCGCGAAGCGCCATCGCTCGCCCGGCGACAGATCGAACACCATGCGTTCCTGGGGCACGAGATTCGTGGGCCAGTCGACCATCCTGAGCGGCGGCTGGTAATCCACTCGCACCGGGGTATCGCTCCGATTTACAGCATCGAGCGTTCGATATGGGTCCGTAAAACAGCCGCCCAGAAGCGGGATTGTCAACGCGACAAACAAGGCAGGAATGAAAAGTGTCACAAGTGTTCTCCACGAAGCGACCGCGCCGGAGCGACAGAACACGAATGCCGGAATGAGTCTACCAACACGCGTGAAGCGCCACAAATCCGCAGCGAACCGAGAATATGGAAATCGGTACGCGCCGAACGCACGATACGATTCCCTCTATGCCCACGCCCACATCGTGCCGAATCATGTTCTTCGCAACCGGCGTCCTGACCTGTTCCGCCCCCGCCCAGGACATCACCTTCTCCTCGCTCCTCTCCGAGATGTCCAGCCCCGACGCGCTCGCTCGTTTTCCCGCGCCCGCGTTCCGACAGATGCAGGCCAGCAGCTACAACCGCGACTCGGTCAAACGCGGCGAGCCCGGCTGGTTCGCCGACAGCGACGGCACGGGCTTCATCCGCGAAGAGACGATCGGCGGGCGTCACGAGTTCGTCGCGATGGAACACGCCGGCCCCGGGTGCATCACGCGGATGTGGGCGCCGTTCTTCTACTACGACTTCAACGATCGCGTGGGGCCGACCGTCCGCGTCTATCTCGACGGCTCGGAGACGCCGACGATTGAGGCTTCGTGGATCGAGCTGCTCACAAACAACGAGTGGCCCGAGAGTTTCGGCAAGGCGCCCGAGCGGAAGAACGCGTTCCGAATTCCCTCGCCGCTGGCGCGATTTACGGCCCGCGCGGGGGACGTGTACCTTCCCATCCCGTTCGCTCGGTCGTGCAAGGTGACGTTTGACAAGCGGCCGTTCTACAACATCATCAACTGGCGGGCGTACGACGCCGGGACGCGCGTGGAGACATTCACGCGCGAGATGATGGAGACACAGCGCGACGCGATCGAGGCCTGCGCGAAAGCGATCGAATCTCCGGTCGTCGCATCGCCCAGCGCGACCGAGCGGGTGCGCACCGACCCGCGCCGCCAAACCTCGATCAGCGTGCTGCGCGGCCCGGGCGTGCTGCGCGGCTTTCGTGTTGAAATCGAGCCGGGCGTGCTGCGTCAGTTCCCGCACCTTCTCCGCGACCTGATCGTGAAGCTGGAGTTTGACGGCGAGCGCACCGCGTGGTGCCCGTTCGGCGATTTCTTCGGCTCGCCCAACGCGGTCAACAACTTCGCGACGCGCTACCGCGCGAGCGACGACGGCGTGTTCACGTGCGGCTGGTCCATGCCGTTCCAGCGCAGCGCGATCGTGACCGTCGAGCGATTGGGCCGCGAGGAGTTTCCGATCAAGGTCTCGTCGATGGTCGACGCGTGGACGTGGGACGATCGATCGATGTACTTTCACGCCGCGTGGCGCCCCGACGAGCTGCGCGCGGGCGACCGGTTCGCGGATATCAACTTCGCCGACATCAAAGGCCAGGGCGTGCTGGTCGGCGATCAGTGGAGCGTGCTCAACCCGACGCACGGCTGGTGGGGCGAGGGTGACGAGAAGATCTACGTCGACGCGTCGTACGAGCGCGGCTTCCCCGATCACTTCGGCACCGGCACCGAGGACTACTACGGCTGGGCGGGCGGCGTGAACCCCGACGCGAGCGACGTCTTCTCGCAGCCGTTCCTCGCCAACATCGCCGTCGGGTCGTGGTCGCGCGGCATGACCCTCGCTGGCCGCGGTGACACCCGCGGCTTCAACATCTGCTCGCGAATACGCGGGCTCGACGCGATCCCGTTCACATCGCGCCTTGTGTTCGACATGGAGGCCTCGCCGGGCGTCGACCAGCGAAAGGCAACAGACTTCCTCGGCTACTCCAGCGTTGTCTTTTACTACGCCCGCCCCGGGGCCACGTGCAACCTCGCGCCCGATCCGGAGGCCGCGAAGAAGCCGATCATGTCTCTCGAGGACATCGAAAGAGCGTCGAACGCGGCGAAGAAGTAAGCACGACCCACGTTCTTCATTTCTCCTCAAGCCCGCGCCACGAACCTGTCCTCAGGTCCATGCTCTTCCGCTCCTTCTTCTCTTTCCCACTCCCGACCCCACATCCTCCACTTCCACGCCTCCCGGTTAGTACACGCTTATCACCGCCTTGGTGCGCACCAAAGTGTCCGTCTTCTTGGCCGTTTTCCAGAATCCCGAAAAAAATCTTCGCGCACATCTCCCCCGCGCGCAACCTCCTCTGCGGCCCTGGTTTCCTGCTTGCCATCGTGCCCAGTGCAGAGTGGCTAGTGCCTGCTTACCACCGCGTCTGTGCGCACCAAAGTGTCCGCCCGCCCCCTGTGTGGAGAGCGCGTGCGTGCCCCGCGCCCTCACCTGGGCCAGGCCTCGGACGAGTTCGCCCGCGGCGCAGCCCCGGCGTCTTTGACAAGTGAATACATCGGCCCCGGGGCTTTTTCGGCGACGACGAGCCGGCTCCGCGTAGCGGGTACTCTTTTCGTGGAGCAATTTATGCACATGCCGCACACGTCCGGAACCACGATCGAACCGCCGCAACAGCCTATTCGCGCGATGGCCGCGATCGTCTTTGCGCTCATGATGGGCGTGGCGAGCTTCGCGGCGATCTCTTGGTTCATTCCGCAGAAGCCGCCCACAGTCTCCGATCCGAGCATCCTGCTCCTCGTGCTGGTGGGGCTGGGCACGCTGGCACTGATCGCCTTCTTCATGCTGCCGCTCCTTGCCGTGCATCAGGCCAAGCGCTGCTGGGCCAATCGCTCATCCGACGACGATGTTGCGCGGGCCCTGGTGGGCATCCTCAGCATCAACACGATCATGCGCGCCGCGTTCGTCGAGGGGACCGGCCTGTTCGGCGCCATGATCCAGATGATCTCCGGCGGGTCCATCGCGCTCATCGCGCCGATCACCGCGGTGATACTTCTCGCGACCCTGCTTCCCGCGCGTTCGCGGTTCGAACGCCTCGCGCGCCTCGCCCAGGAGCCGTAACCCACGGATATCCCATGCTCCAGGTCTCCACCGACCATTCTCTTCTTGATCTCGACACCATCCACGGCTTTCTCTCGACCTGCTATTGGTCGCCGGGAATTGCACGCGAGCGCGTCGAACGCGCGATCCGGAACTCCATGTGCTTCGGCGTGTATGACATCGGCCTGCCCCGAAGCACCGAGCCTTCAAAGCCGTCGCAGATTGGCTTTGCCCGCGTCGTGACCGATCGGGCGACATACGCGTATCTCTGCGACGTGTTCGTGCTCGAGATGCATCGCCGGCGCGGCGCGTCAAAGCTTCTGATGCGCACGATCGTCGAGCACCCCGACCTGCAAGGCCTCCGGCGCTTCTGCCTCATGACCCGCGACGCCCACGGGCTGTACTCACAATTCGGCTTTACGCCCTGCGCCGATCCGGCGCGGTACATGGAACGCCTCGACCGCGAGAGCTACAAGCGATCGTGATCGGGCGCCACCGGGCGCGCCCAAACAAAGACCGCAACACGCCTCGGAGAGGCCGAAGTTTGTTCACCCGAATCGAGTATCCTGCGCACGAACATGGGGGCGGCCGACTTCGTAGGAACATGCCGGGAGGAATGTCGGTGGGGCGGTTGATTACGGCCATCTTGCTGACGATTGCCATGCTGGCCGCGCCGGTGCATGACGCATTGGCGTGCCCATCGCACGCGACGGCCGAACCTCCGTGCCTTTGCTGCGAAGAGGTGTGCCCGTGCTGCGAAGCGCAGGCGCCCGATCCGCACACGCCGGACTCCACGCCGCCGACATCGGCCTCTCCGCGTGCGGTAGCGATTGACCTGTTGCCGCCGACCGCCGGCGATGGGTCGCGGCCCATGCCGCGCCCGCGGACCATATGGCGCGAGCAGCGCCCGCGGGCCGTGCTGCCCGTGACGGCGCGTCTATCGATCCAGGCGCTCCTTGGGACCTGGTTGACGTAGCGGGAGTCCGCGCCCTGCTCTGGGCGAGCGGCAAAGCGCGTGCTCAATGCCCGCCGCGCGCCACCTCAACCCGCGTCCATTTCGTCACACGTCATCGCGCAATTCCGCCGATAGTATCGAGCGGGCTCGCGCCCATCGATCGAAGGAGACCCCGTGATTCGCAAGATTTTCGTTCTCGCGGCGTGCTCAGGAGCCGCGCTCTTGGCCGCTTGCTCGACCTCCAGCAACCACGCCGCCCAAGAAGAGCCAGGCCCGGTCTATACCGCGACCGCCAGCGAGGCTCGGTACATCGCCAGCACCAGCCCCGTCGAGCCCGGCGCGATCACGCTCTATGTCAACGGGATGGGTTGCCCGCTGTGCGCAACCAACATCGACAAGCAACTGGAGCGTCTCGACGGCGTCTCCGGCGTCGTGGTCAATCTCGGCGATGGCAAGGTCGCGCTGAACGTCTCCGGCGAGAAGCGCACCTCGCCGAAAGAGCTCGGCGAGGCGGTCGAAGAGGCCGGCTTCACGCTTGTAAAGATCGAGCGGGCGGGGAGCGCCGTGGAATGACACAACCACTACTTCGCCGCGCGGCACACGCCGCGCCGGGGATGGTGCTCTTGATCGCTCCCGCGGCGTGGGCCCAGGAAGCGATGTACACGGAGGCAGCCACCATGCCCTCCAAAGGCACGGTGGTGCTGCGCGAGCAGCTCCATTTTTATCGATTCGGCCTGAATCCGATCAACGGCGACCAACGCACCGACAAGGTCGAGCTTTCGAGCCTCGCCAACATCGGGCTGGGCTCGGGCTGGGCCCTCTCCGCCGAGGTGCCGGTGCAGCACGAAACCACGGAGGATTCCGGCGGCGACCGCGAGGCCCATGTCGGCGTCGACGACATTCATCTCATGCTCAAGTGGCGCGTGTACAAGCACGACTCCGGCGGCATCGACACGCTACGGATCGCTCTGCTCGGCGGCGCCGACGTCACCGGCGGCGACAACTCGAGATTCGCAAGCCAGAGCGTCAACCCGTTTCTCGGCGGCGTTATCACAATCGTCCGTGGGCGACACGGCTTTAACCAGGACGTCATCTACCAGTTCAACACCGGCGGCCAGGAGGAATCCAACCTCGGCGGCGAGGGACCCGCCGATGCGCTTCGGTTCAACACCGCGTATCTCTACCGGATCTACCCCGACGCGTACACCCAAGAGACCACCGGCGCTTGGTACGTCACCGCGGAGGTGAACGGGCTGTACGAGACCAACGGCGACATCGAGCTTCGCTTCGCTCCCGGGCTCATGTTCGAGGGGCGGACCTTCGGCTTTGAGGTCATGGGCCAGCTTCCCATGTGGCACGAACTCCGGCACCGCCCGGAGCTGGACTTTGGCGTGGGTGTCGGAGTGCGCTTCTTCTTCTAGCAATTCGTGATTCCCACAGGCGGCGCGGGCTCCGGATTCGGGCCCGCGCCGCTTTCATGCGCGAAACACGGCGAGGTGGCACCTTGCCGCGAGGGTACACTGCGCGCATGGGCACGATCGACACGGGAAAAGGCCAGGGGCGACGAACGCCCCGCTTCGAGAACTTCGC
Source organism: Phycisphaerales bacterium (assembly GCA_013360695.1). Taxonomy (GTDB): domain Bacteria; phylum Planctomycetota; class Phycisphaerae; order Phycisphaerales; family UBA1924; genus JABWBC01. The sequence continues at coordinate 6,480 of JABWBC010000036.1, read as the reverse complement.
CGAGGTTCTTCGCGATCTCGACGAGCTCCACGCCGGGATCGCGGCGGGCACGCTCCGAACCGTCGGCAACTGGTCCGCGGCCCAGGTCTTCAACCATCTCGCGGCGTTCATGGAGTATCCGTTCAATGGCTACCCGCCCGAGATCGCAAGCCCGGCGTGGTTCGTGCGATTCGTGATGAAGTTCATGCGCCGCAAGATGTGCTTCGGCCAGATGCCGTCGGGCGTAAGGATCCCGCGCGTGAAGGGTGGCACGGTGGGCTTCGAGGATTCGCCGGTCGACGCGGCCGAGGCGCGCCTGCGCGCGGCGATCGACAGGCTGGATCGCGAGGCGCCGACGCGCCCGAGCCCGCTCTTTGGCCCGATGTCGCACGAGGAGTGGAAGGGGCTCAACCTCCGCCATTGCGAGCTGCACCTGTCGTTCCTGCATGCGCGGTGAGACCGCTTTTCTCGGCGCGTCGGCCCGCAACAATCCCGCGTGAGCGCGCCCCGCACCATCCTGATCGTCGGCCCGACCGCGGGCGGCAAGACTGATCTTGGCGTTGAGCTCGCGCTGCGACTTTCGGGCGAGGTTGTCACGGCCGACGCGTTCCAGATCTACCGCGGCATGGACATCGGCACCGCCAAGCCGACGCCCGAGGAACGCCGCGGCGTGCCTCACCACCTGCTCGACATCGTCGATCCCCCCGACAGCTTCACGGTCCACCAGTGGCTCACACTCGCCAAGCGCGCGATCGGCGACATCGCGTCGCGCGGGCGAGTGCCCATCGTCGTCGGCGGGACGAATCTGTACGTGAAATCGCTGCTCGACGGCCTGTTCGAGGGGCCCGCGCCTGACGAGGCCCTTCGCCAGCAGCTCCGCGCGATGCCACCCGAGGCACGGCGCGAGGAACTCGAGCGCGTCGACCCCGGCGCGGCCCGGCGGATTCACGCCAACGACGAGCGGCGGACGATCCGGGCGTTGGAGGTGTTCCGCCAGACGGGCCGCCCGATCAGCGAGCATCAGACGCAGTGGGATGCGCCGGGCGACGATGGGTCGCGGTTGCTCGTCGGTCTTGACTGGCCGATCGAGACGATCAACCGACGGATCAATGCTCGCGTGCGATCGATGATCGAGCGCGGCCTGGTCGACGAGGTGCGGGCGCTCTCGGCGAGGCTCGGGGCCCAGGCGCGCGAGGCGCTGGGATACAAGCAGATACTCGCGCACATCGAGGGACGCATGTCGCTCGCCGACGCGGTGGAGAAGATCAAGATCGAGACGCGCCGGTTCGCGAAGAACCAGCGGACGTGGCTGAAGCGCCTGCGCCTGACTCCTGGCTCGCTGTGGATTGACGCGGGAGTCACGCCGCGCGAGCAGTGGGGCGATCTGATCGAAGAGGCGTGGCGGAAGTAGGACGTACGTGACGAGGCTTGCTCTGGGTGGCGTGGTCAAGCACGGCCTTGCGGGCTTGAACACGTCGGATGCAACGCTGGATCTGTGACAATCGAAGCGCGTGGTCAACGGGGTTGACCACGCCACCCGGAGCACGTTGTCATGTGGGGCGCGCCTCGCCGCATTCAGGGCATACTCCCGACGAGATGCCGCGGAGGTCGTAGGCGCAGCGCGTGCAGAGCCCGCGGCGGGTACGGCGGGCGCTCCTTGCTGAGACGAGACCAGTGAAGAGGAGCCACCAAAGCACAGCGTAGATGAGCGTGTTCGCGATGAAGCCGGGCCAGAGCGGGTAGTACGGAACCAGGAAGTGCCCTGTCTGGGAAACACCGTAGCGGAGCAACGGCACGCGGATGCTCGCAAACGTTCTATGCGATATGTGTTCGTTTGGACCGCCGAGATCGTCAATTAGCTGCCAGTTCCACCCGCGAAACGCCTCGAAAGGCCAGCCAGCCCGCACGAACCGCCAAATCCGGGTCTTCGTCACCCCGGGCGCTGGCTGCGGCCATTCTTGATCAAAGGTTGCCGACCGAACCTCTTCCCACACCCACTCAGGATCGTCGGCGAGCTCCGTGTCGAGTAACGCGGCCGGTACGGTGACGCTCCAGTATTGGCATACGCCGACTCGTCTGTGCTCGGAGAGTGAAGTACCCGACGCCGATCGGCCCATTCCGAGCCGAGTTACTTCGCCGAACATAGTTCCCAAGAGTGCGACTGCAGCCGTCGTCACCACCCCCGCGACGAGGCACAGCGCGATCTGCTTGCGTGAGACCGAGAGTTTCACGGGCGCAGCGTACCAGCACTTGCTCTGGGTGGCGTGGTCAAGCACGGCCTTGCGGGCTTGACCACGTCGGGCGACATGTTGGAGGTGTGACAATCGAATCGCGTGGTCAACGGGGTTGACCACGCCACCCGGAGTACAAGCGCCACTCGTCACTTCAGAATCTTCAGCCCCACACGGCGCTCGATATCCGCGATCGGGCGCGCGACCAGGTCATAGCCGTCGCTCGCCACGATCACGCACGCCACGAGCTCGCCGGGCGAGAGCTTCTCGCGCGACTGCACGTAGGTCGCCGAATCGATCTGCGGCGCCTGCGCCCGCGTGCGGCCCATGTACAGCCCGCCGCCGGTCGAGACGCCGCTGGTCTTTCGGCCCTGCGTGCGTGTCGCCTCGTCGATGAGCACGTTCATCCGCACACCGCTCGATTCGGGGTTGTTCTCGTCGAACTTTGCGGCGACGGCGCGCTGGCGCTCGAACGCGATCTTCTGCTGGAGTTCCATCACCTCGTTGCGCCGGCGCGTCTTGACCTCCGCGGGCACGGCGAGCGCGGGGTCGTTCTCCATCGTGCCCGCGACCGTGCCGTCCTCGCGCGAATACTCGAAGACGCCCACGGCGTCGAACTTCATCTCCTCGATGAACTCGAGGAGTTGCCCGTGGTCGTCCTCGGTCTCCCCGGGAAAGCCGCTGATAAACGTGGTGCGGACGGTCATGTCGGGGACGCGCTCGCGCAGGCGGCGGATGACGCCGGCTTGTTGCTCGCGCGTGACGTGACGGCGCATGAGCGAGAGCACGCGGTCGCTGGCGTGCTGGAGGGGCATGTCGATGTAGGGAAGCAGGTGCGAGCCGCGCTTGGTGGAGAGGGCCGCGAAGGCGTCGATGATCGGCTCGGAGAAGTTGGAGGGGTAGGCGTACATGAGTCGGAGCCAGCCCTGCGAGCCGAGCTCGTCGAGCGTTTCGGAGAGGCGAGCCAGGAGCGACGGCAGGCCGCCCATATCGTGCGGGCGCGGGGCGCTGCCCGCGCCGGCGGCGAGGCCAGCGCCGATGTCATCGCCGAAGCTGGTCGTGTCCTGGCCGATGAGGAGCAGTTCGAACGCGCCATCGTTGACGAGTTCGCGCGCTTCGGCGGCGATGCGGTCGACGCCCTTGCTGCGCATCTTGCCGCGGATCGACGGGATGGTGCAGAAGGCGCAGTTCTGGTTGCACCCCTCGCTGATGCGGAGGTAGGCGTAGTGGCGCGGCGTGAGGCGGAGGCGAGCGGAATCGTCCTCGAAATAGCCGATTCCCTTGCCGTCCTTGCCCTGCACCGTCAGGCCGACGGTCTTCACGCCGCGGTCCTTGGCGGCGGTGAGCGCGTTGGCGGCGATCCAGTACTTGGGCGCGCCGGTGTCGGCGCGTTCGCGGGCGGGCGCGACGCCGCGGACGGCCTCGACGATCTTGTCGCGATCAAACACGCCGACCATGGCGTCGATGCCGGGGGCCCATTCGAGCATCTTGGCGCGGTGGCGCTGCACGAGGCACCCCGCGACGACGACGCGCTTGACATTGCCGCGTTCCTTCTCGCGGATCGCCTCGTGGATCACGCCGAGCGATTCGTCCTTCGAGGCTTCGAGAAAGCCGCAGGTGTTGACGACGACGGCGTCGGCGCCGTCGAATCCATCGCCGGAGTACGAGACGGGGAGGATGCCGTCCTGCGCGAGCAGGCCGAGCATCTTTTCAGAATCGACGAGGTTCTTCGGGCAGCCGAGGCTGACGAAGGAGACGGTGCTGACCTCGGTGTCGGCGGCGTTGTCGCGCGACTTGGCGGGCTTGGCGGAAGCGCCGGGCTTCTTGCCGGGTGCGGGCGTCGCCGCGGGCGATTTCTTCGCGCCGGCGGAGAGTTTGCGCACGCCGCTGCCCAGGTGCGTGCCTTCTTCGATGGGCCTGTGCCCGCCGCGGCCTTTGATGAGGCGGGCCTTGCCCGGGCGCGCGGGCTGGCCATGCTTAGTCGCGCGGGGCGCCGCGGGACGGCCTGTGCGCTTGGCGGGGGTGCCGGGCTTGCCGCGGGAATTTCTGGCGTTTTTGCGTGGCGATGGCATGAGCGAGGATGATAGGGAGCGAGTGCGAACGGCCCCAACGGCCCGGCGAATGGCCGCGGGGCGTATTGGTGAGTCGGGGCTCTGGATTCGATGGGCGCGATTCGGCGCGTGTCGCGGGGCCGGCTTCGGGCGTCGGAGTACTTCGGTGCCGAGCGACCAGCGCCCTGCCGCTTACGGGCCTTTTCGCATCCATTCCCACTGCTTGCGCACGCCGTCTTCGAAGCCGGTGGTGGGGGAGTAGCCGAGTTCGCGGGTGCTGCGCGAAAGATCGGCCCAGGTGCGCATCACGTCGCCCGGCTGCATGGGGAGGCGCGTGATCTTCGGCTCGTGCCCCACGACGCGCGAGATCGTCGCGAGCATCTCGTCGAGCCGGACGGGCGCGCTCCCGCCCAGGTTCCACACGCGATAGCCGAACTGGTCGATGCGTTCGTAGGACGCAACGACGCCGGAAACGATGTCGTCGATGTAGGTGTAATCGCGGCTCGAGGACCCATCGCCAAAGACGCTGATGTCTTCGCGCCGCGAGATCTTGCCGAGGAACGTGGAGATGGCAAGGTCCGGGCGCTGGCGCGGGCCGTAGACTGTGAAGAAGCGCAGGCACGCGGCGGGCATCTTGGTGAGGTGCCAGTGCGTGTGGCACTGCAGCTCGTTTGCGCGCTTGGTGGCCGCATAGGGGCTGACTGGTTCGTTGACAGGATCGTCCTCGCTGAAGGGGACGCGTGAGGCGTTGCCGTAGACGCTGCTGGAGGACGCGACGACGACGCGCGAGGCGCCGGCGCGGCGCGATTCCTCGAGGACGGCGGCGGTCGCGACGACATTGGCGCGCGCGTACGCGGCCGGGTCGGCGATGCTGGGGCGCACGCCGGCCTTGGCGGCAAGATGGATCACACCTTCGGGCTTCACGCGCTCAAAGAGCGCGCGGGTCGGCGCGGTCTCCGCGAGATCGAATTCAACGAGTTCGAACGAGGCGCGGAGCCGTTCGGCGCTGCGCCGAATCTCGGCGATGTTGGTGCGCTTGATCGCGGGGTCGTAGAACGGATCGAAGTTGTCCACGCCGACGACGCGACGCCCCATCGCGAGCAGTCGCTCGCACAGGTGCGAACCGATGAAGCCGGCGGCGCCGGTGACGATGATCGGGCCGGAATCAGCCATGCAGGTTTGTAGCCGCGTTCCCGCGCCGTGGTTCGCGCCTTTGGCGTGGGAAGTCCCACCAATCAAAGGGAGTCGGGCGGAAACCCGCTCGAATCACACGGGAAATCGGGCGTTTGGGCGGGTGTTTGGGGCCGGCGGCAAAAAAGAAGCAGGGTGCCATAGTCAAATGGCACCCCGCTGGAGGAGAGAGAGATGATGAGAACTATACCCATCGTTATCGGAAATTTGTTGCACAGATTCGCTAATTTCGCGCGCCGAGGGATTTCCCGGCTCGAACAGGCGAAATCTGCGCGTGTTTGAACGGAAGCGTGAAGTCCAAAAGCGAAGAACGCACGAGCGGGGTCAGGTGTCCCGCTCGTGCGAACCTCTCTTCGCCGTTGAGAATCCTTGCGGTTTCTCGCCGTTCTCTTTCCCCCCGCCCACCACCAGCGGGAGACTTACTTGGGATTCTTAGGCGCGCCGGGCCCGCCGTTCTCTTCCACCCATTTGCGAACCGCTTCGCGGCGTTCTTCGGGGCTCATGTTGCGGAGCTTTTCGCGCAGTTCCGGCGGGATGCGTTCGCGGAGATTTTCGCGGTCGGCCTGGCCGCGGCCCGGGCCGTCGGGCTTGGCGGGCGCCGCGTCGGGATTCTTGTTTTTCTTCTTTTCGATCTTGCGTTCGGCCTTTTCCTTGGCCTTGTCGGGCGGGTTGTCGAGACGGCGCTGTTCGGCCTCCTTGCGCATCTCCTCGAGGCGGCCCTTCACGAACTTCTGCTGCGGCTCGTTGAGCACGTTCCAGGCCTTGGTTTCGGCGGCCTGCATGTCGGGCGCCTTTTCGCTGAGTTCCTTCAGGCGGGCGAGCGCGGCGGCGTCATCCTTCGGGGCGTCCTTCGGCCGACCCTTCTGACCATCGCCGGGGCGCATCTCGTCCATGGGGTCGCCCTCGCCGGGCGGGGGCTGATCGCCCTTGGGCTTGCGGGCGCGGGGGCGTTCCGCGACTCGTCCGGGCCCCAGGCGGTACTCACCGAACAGGCGGCGGAGGCGTTATCCGCCCAGGCGCTGGCGATG
>JABWBC010000203.1 GCA_013360695.1 Phycisphaerales bacterium | reverse complement strand
GCCTTCAAGAACGTGAAGGTGAGCGACGTGGTTCCCTTCATCGTGGAGGCGACGGGCAAGGTCGTCATGCCGCAGCCCGAGGTGATGACACGCTCGATCACGGTGCTCAACGACCGACCGATCCCGCGCCAGCTGGCGCTCGACATGGTCATCATGGCGATGCACCAGATCGGCGTGGCGGTGGTGGAGGGTCCGACGATCATCACCCTGCGCGACATCAACGAGATCACGCGCCAGGACGTGCCCGTCGTGCCGGGGGATGAGTCCCTGCTGGAACGCACGGACTACGGCTCGATCGTGCAGAAGGTCTATTCGATGCGCAACGCCAGCGCCAAGAACGTCGGCGAGCTCATCAAGGACAACGTGCCAGACTTCGCCAAGATCATGGTCGACGAGCAGTCCAACCAGCTCGCCGTGCTCGGCAACATCGGGCTCCTGCAGCGGCTGGAGAAGCTGATCGCCTCGCTCGACATGCCCGCGGCGGCGTCGCTGGGGAGCGAGACCTTCCGTCTGCGCTACGCCGACGCCGAGCAGGTCGCGACCAACATCAAGGAACTCTTCTCCGAGAGCCAGCCCCGCACCGGGAACCAGAACCAGCAGCAGAACCCCTTCCAGAACTTCTTCAACCGCGGCGGCGGGAACAACAACCAGCAGGGCGGGCGCGGCACGCGCGGAAACCAGAACCAGCAGGGCGGCGGCGGCGCGTCGGGCTCCGACATCGCCACCAGCGCCAACCTCCGCGTGACCGCCAACACGCAGCAGAACTCCGTCACGGTGCTCGCGGAGCGCCCGATCCTCGACCAGATCCGCACGCAGATCGACCAGTTCTGGGACAAGCCACTTCCCGACGAGGCCGTCGTCCCGCGCGTCTACGACCTCAAGAACTCCGACCCGATCAAGGTGCGCGACCTGCTCGAGGGCCTCTTCGGCAAGGGCACGACGACCACGCAGGGGAACAACACCACGACGGCCCAGGGCGTGGGGCGGCTGGCGGGGCAGTTCTCGTTCCAGGCGATCCCGGAATCCGGGCGGCTCGTGGTGGTTGCCAAGAGCCCGGACAACCTGGCCGTCATCGACAAGATCATCCAGGACCTGGACCAGCCGCAGTCGATCGGACTGCCCGAGGTCGTCGAGCTCAAGCACGCCAACGCCGAGGACCTCGCCGAGCAGCTCAATACGCTGCTGGCGCAGGACGGCACGCTGGCGCAGATCCGCCGCTCGGAGAGCGGCCTGTCTGAAAGCACGCTGACCACCAGCCCCTTCGCCCAGGACGCCGCCACCACCACGACGAATCAGAACAACCAGAACAACGCGACGACCAGCGCGTCGAACATCCAGTTCTGGTGGCAGCGATCGCGCCCGCCGACCGACAAGGCCGGCGCGTCGAACCTGGTCGGGGCGATCCGCATCGTGCCGGTGTGGCGACAGAACGCGCTCCTGGTGCTCGCGCCGCCGGAGTATCGCGCGTCGGTCTCGCAGTTGATCGGGCAGCTCGACCGCCCCGGGCGTCAGGTGCTGATCTCGGCGGTGGTCGCGGAGATGTCCAGCGACGACGCGACCGCGCTGGGCCTGCGCTGGTCGAGCTCCACGATCACGCCCACCAACCCCGACAACGCGATCCAGTTCGGCACCGACCAGGACCGCTCGGGATTCATCGGCTCGCTCTTCAATTCGTCGGTGCTCGACGTGAACATGAACGTGAACGTGCTGCTCCAGGCGCTGTCGGAGAAGACCGACGTGCAGATCCTGTCCGAGCCCAGGATATTCACCAGCGACAACCAGGAGGCCGAGTTCTTCGACGGCCAGGACATCCCGTTCGTCACCGACTCGCAGACCAACAACAACGGCAACCTGGTGCAGAGCTTCGACTACCGCGCCGTGGGCATCCAGCTCCGCATCAGGCCGCGCATCGCCAACAACAAGGACGTCGACGTCCGCGTCAACCTCGAGCTCTCGTCGATCGTTCCGGGCGAGACGCTCTTCGGCGGGTTCGTGGTCGATCGGCGCGAGACGACCACGCAGCTCATCCTCCGCGACGGGCAGACCGTGGTGATCTCGGGCATCATCCGCAAGGAGGACTCCGACATCACCCGCAAGGTGCCGCTCCTCGGCGACATCCCGCTCCTGGGCGCGCTCTTCACGTCCAAGGAAAAGAGCGTCAAGAGCACCGAGCTCCTGGTCTTCATCACGCCGATCGTGGTCGAGAATCCCGAGGAGCGGCAGAAGCTCAACGAGCCGTACCAGGAGCGCCTGAACCAGATGCGTCTGCGCCTGCAGGACCCTGAAAAAGAAGGCAAGGGCGCGGAGGAATCGGACGAGAGCAAGCCCAAGAAGAAGACGGCACAGGACTTTGGCTACGACGGATGAACGCGTGATGCGACGCTCGAACCAACCTCGACTTCCGCTGGTGTTCGCGCTGGCCGCGATCCAGACCGCCGCGGGGTGCGTCACGGTGCGCTCCGAGCCCTCGCCCCGCGAGTCGGCGCTCCATCCACGACTGGTCTCGGCATCGCCCGAGTCCAACCAGCCCGCGCCCGACCAGCCCCCGCCCAATCCGCCCACGGGAACTGAGCCGCCCGTCCAGCCGGGCGCACCTGTCGCGCGCCCCGTGCCGCCCACCTCCAGCGCGATGCTGCGCTTCTCGATCTTCCCATTAGGCACGATCGAATACGACGGGCAGGTGCTGCCGCTGGTCTCGCCCGACGCGCGTTTCGTCGTGGTGCAGGCGGGCCTGGCGCCGACGTGGCCGACGCTGCTGGCGCTCGACAACGCGGTCCCCGCGATCACGACCAGGCTCGTCGTGTACCGGGTGGAGAAGACCGGCCTTTCGCCGCTGCAACTCCCCGTGCTTCCCGAGGGCGCGATCATGGGGCGCTCGTGCGACGCGGAGGGCTTCCTGATCGAACAGCCGCGGGCCGATGGCACGCGCGCGATCGCCAAGGTCGCGTGGACCTCCGGGCGCGTCGAGTGGCTCGCGGATTCGCCCGCGATCAACGCCCACGGCGTGCTGTCGCAATCGGGCGACCTGGCCTACACCACGCGGAAGAAGGGAAGCCCCAAGGCCGACCTGGTGATCCGCACGCGCGACGGCAAGCTCCGCGTCCGCCCCGCGGGCGACGTCGGATATCTCTTCCCGATCTACGCGGGAGAGCCCAAGACGCTCTTCACGCTCGCGCGATCGCAGGGCGGCATCGACCTGGTCGCGCTCCGCGACGCGCCGACCTCCGACGCCGATACCGCCATCGGCCCGGTGATCGCCACGCGATCGCTCTCACTCTCGTCCGATCCCGCGCTGGCGTATCAATGCACCGCGGCGCTGCAGGTTCCGCCGCCCCACGCGATCGCTCTTGACGCCAGGGCCGCCGGCTCCGAATCGAATCCGCCGGCGCCGGGCGCCATCGTCGGCGCGGGCGGCACGCCCCTCTCGCTCTTTGTGCCCGACCTTGGGCGCACGGCGGAGTTTGACCTGGCGTCGGGCTCGTGGAACCCGCTCAGCGAGAAGTCGATCGCCGCGGTGCGCTCGCCGATCGTCGATCATCCGGGGCTGTTCGTCGCGGTGCCCGAGGGGCTGGTCTTCACGCCCACGGCGGACCATCGCGCACCGGCGCCGGCGCGCTCCGCGATGGCGCGGCTGCTCGACACGCCGTATGTCCCACGCGCGACGGCAAACCCCGATCTGCCGCTGATCGTGTTCGGCCCGGCGGGCCCGACCAAGCTCACGGTGATGGGCGTCGGCCTCCCGCCCGCTGAAATCCCCCCGCCAGAGAACAAGTAGATCGCGCCGCGGGGCATCGCGATTCCCGATCCGACCCGGGCGTGCATCGAGCCCGTGCTCGATGTGTGTCTCCGCGCTCCTTGCGCGCCAGCGGGGCGGATGTTGACCTCGTTCGCTGTGATTCTTGTTCTTTGTCGCTGCACCAGCGCCCAATAACGCGGAGCACCTTTCCGCTCGTGCCGCCTGTTCCGCCACAGGCCGCACATACGGAGCGGCTCGCACGCACGCTCCCTGTTTTCATGGTGTTTGCCCCCGGTCAATCTCACGGTTGTGGTGAGTCGGTCGCTTTGGCCGGCTCGACATCTTTACAGACTTGGAGGACAGAGACATGAACACGATGATCAAGATGGGCGTGGTTGGTGCGGCGGCGATGGCTTCGGCGGCGAGCGCGGCGATCTACATCGGTCAGCCGCTCTACGTTCCCGCCGGGCACGAAGCCGTCGTCACCTTCCATTCCTCCGACGCCGGCTGGACCGGCGACGTGTACTGGATGGGAGGTGACCAGGAGCGCGAAGGCCTCGGCCAGTGGCTCTTCAACAACCACTCGTCGTCCCCCGGCGACAGCATCAGCCTCGGCGTTTTCGAGAACCAGACGCCCCTCTATTTCGCCTACGACATCACCAGCGGCGAACTCAACACCTTCCGCATGACCGACGAGGTTGACATCATGCAGTTCGCCTACGAGGACATCGCCGCCAACCACTTCCGCATGCGTATCGAGGACATCAAGCTCCCCGGGGGCGACCACGATTACAACGACGCGATGTTCGACGTACAGTTCTACAGCACCCCCGCGCCCGGCGCCGCGACGCTTGGTGCCATGGGCCTTCTTCTCGGCTTCCGTCGCCGCCGCGCTTCGTAATGAGGCGTAGCGAGCGTGCCCGCGGCCTGTCCGACTCGACCCGGACGGGCCGTTTTCATTTTGGCGCGAGCAATCAGGCCCGCTCAGAATCCGACTTCCTGTCCAAACACGAGGCGCGGGAACATCCAGAGGTACAACGCCTCGCGCGGTTCCGATTTCGACGTGTTGGCAATGACCTGCGATCGCAGCGTGAACCCGCCCGCTGATTCCGTCCGCTCGGGATTGTCGCCGGCAAACACATATTGAATCCACTGCTCCGGGAGTTCCTTGGCGGGTCCGACATACCGCAGGTCAAGCGCCGAGAGCTCGCCGCGTCGCGTCATCGCCAGTGCGTGAATGGGGGGCCAGGATCGTGCATCGGCGGGGCGGATGAAGCGGTTGGCGATCGGCTCGGGCTCGATCGCGCGCAGCACCAGCAGAGGCGGATCGTTCGCGATCTCGTCGCCGATCGGCCCCCAGCGCTCGCGAACCCGGGCCACGCGCCCTTCGCTCGTGATCGATCGGTCAAGCAGAGAATCCGTCATCTTCTCGACCTCGCCACGCGACGCCGAGATCACCAGCGTGTGGTCGTCGGGGATCGCCACGAAGATCGAAACAACTTGATCGGACGTATCCTTGCGGAAACTCTGCATCGTTCGGCGGCCCTCGAAGACCTCCACACTCCCGTGTCGCGTCTTGCCCACCACCAAGGCCGAGCCGCCCGCGAGCGTGTCGCGGAATCCCGCGAGCGATTCCTTGCACACGAAAATGTCGCGCTGGTCCCATCTGTTGCTGCCGATTCCTTGCAGCTTCGTGAACTCCGTCGCGCCCATGGCCTGGGCACGCGGGCTCGCGCCCCACGCCGCCACGATCGCCGCGCCGTAGATCGAGTTGGGCTGGCCTTCCGGCTTCGGCCGTTCGCTCTCGATGTACGCCCACGCCGGCCCCGTCAGCCGCGTGAAATCGCGGTAGAAGACGCTCTCAACCTCGCGCGGCATGGCGTCGATCAGCGTCGCGGCGCTCAGCTTCTTGGCACACCCCGGAAACGCCAGAATTACCACGCCGAACACAACCACGACCACGGCGAGCAAGCACCGATCGATTCGTGTATTCATGCGAGCGAGCCTACATCGTCACGTTGACGGCCGCAACCGCCGCCCGCGCCCGTCGCCGACGCCGGACGATCGCGATCGCCATCGCGACGATCGCGATGAGCAGCAATCCCGCCGCGATCGGAACCACGATCGACAGGATCGAGAGAATCGCCGCGCCGAGTGTTTCCACGCTCGCGATGATGGGATTGCCGAGACCCGCCGTGCTCGCGGTTGATGCGACGCGCGTCGTCGCGCCGAGCAGCTTCACGCCGCCGGCGATCGTGCCGCCCACGGCGCCGCCCGCGGCGAGCGTGCCCG
>JABWBC010000202.1 GCA_013360695.1 Phycisphaerales bacterium | reverse complement strand
CGTCAGCGCCGGTGCGCTCGGCCCTCGCCGACCTCGCCGGCGTCGGCCGTCTGATGCGGGCGTGGGTCGCCGCGGAGCGAATCTTCGCCGGCGTCGAGCCTTCGCGCCGGATTGTGGAATCGAACCCGAACGTCACCGAACCCGAGGGCGATTCCTGTACTTCTAACTGCACCGGCTGTGGATGAGGCTGGTGACTCCACGCTGGACGGCTTGTAGAACACAACCTCGCGGTGCAGGATGGTGAGAATCGCTACTCCAGCCGCGTGCGATCGGTTTACAGAATGTTCGCAGGTGATCCTCGACCGCCTCGCGGTACGTACTTGTTTAGCGGGTCCAATCGCCACAGAGTGGCGTTTTCCAAGTGACAAACAAGTCTCGGCCATCTTCACGACCTCTTTCGCGGCATCGTCTTCCCGGTTCATGAGTCAAAAGTGCCTGAGATTACGGGATTTGATCCGCTAAACAAGTACCGCGGTACTTGGATCGGAAGTCCGGTATACTGTCGGCGATCGCGTTTCGGGGTGTCCGGCCCGCCCACGGATCGTCATAGGCGTCGGTGATGTTACGTTCCTTGCATGTCACTCAGACACGGGTCCATCAATGGGTGAAGCGGAGACTCGTACTTCATGCTTCACGGCGGATTAGCGATGGGTGTGATAATGCGGCGTTGGCGACGCGAATGTCGTCGACGGTGTAGAAGCACGCCGGGTCCGCCGCGCGGGCGACATCGACGACGTGCTGGGTGCGGTTGCGTCGCACCTGAACGAACAGCATCGAAACGGGGCCATCGCGTCCCTCACCGCTGAACGTGGTGACGCCGAGACCCCGGGAACGGAGAGCATCAAATACCGCTTGCCCCTGGCGCGAGAAAACGCGGACGACCTGCTCCCCGAATGGAAGCCACCGCTGGAGGGTGACTCCCACGTAGCTCCCGGTCGCGGCTCCGACGGCAAACGCGACGCCGTACGCAGGTTCCGAGCGAATGTTCGCGATGACCGCGGAGACGGCGTAGACCCAGATGGTCATCTCGAGCAAGCCAAAGAGCCACGCCAGGCCCCGGTGACCGCTGACCACGGCGACTGTGCGCATGGTCCCCAGCGACACATCGCCGATGCGAGCAATGACTATGAGCGTGCATCCGAGGACGATGCTCCATGTCATGATTGATCGCCGAGCTCGGGCTTGACGGCAAGGATAGAGCACGGCGAGTCGCGCACCACCCGCTCGGCCGTAGAACCGAAGATCATGTCCCGGATGTTCCACCGATCGCGGGTGCCGAGCACCGCCAGGTCACACCCTCGGTCCCTGGCGAACCGAACGATTGCGTGGCCGTACCCGCCGCCGCGCCACTCCGACCGAACACAGTGGAAGGCCGCCTTGAGGGCGTTGAGCTCGTGCGAGAACAGCGCGCAGAACTCGCGTAACCGGGCTTCGACTCCTTCCCGGAATCGCGACTCGAAGTCGGGCATGTTCACCTCGACGCCCCGGGGCGGGGCGAGGCCGTACCACGGATCGTCGTACACATGCAGGATGTTCAGGGTGGCGTCGTCCTGAGCGGCCACTCGGATCGCCTGCTGCAACGCGAGCTTGGAAGTCTCTGTGAAATCCAAGCACGCAACGACGTTCCTGTACGGCTCGGCGTGATCCTCGCGAACCAGCAGGACCTTGGTCTTGGCGCGCTGCATGCACCCCGCGGCGGTTGGGCCGATGCCCTTTCGAGCGTCGCGCACGCTGTGCGACCCGAGCACGAGGAGGTCGGTGCGAGCGCGCGCGGCCGATTCGAGGATCCTCTCTCGCGGGCTACCGATCTCGATGTCGCACTCCACACCAGGCTGCACGTTCGCCTCCGCCGCGAAGCGCGCCCACGCTGCCTTCGCATCTGACACGAGGTCGGCCCGAGTCGGCAGCGGGAACGGGAACAGTGGGTGCGGGGTTGGCTCGAAGGCAGGTACGGGCACGACGTGCACAGCACGCAGCGATGCGCGGTTGATGTCGGCGATACGCATGGCCTGTTTGAGGGCGGTGGCGGAGTATGGCGAGAAATCAACGGCAACGAAGATCGAGTTGAAGCTCTTCATCTGATGGCCTCCACGGATGCGAAATCCCTGAAATCGGCCTCCGGAAACCACAGTACTGCAGGTCCGGCCTGGAGTGTCTGCGTGTGGTCCTGGGAGCTGTCCCGCTACGCCTACCCGCTGCCCGTGCCGCCACGGCCCGTGCGGCCAACTCGGAACCGTCGACGCGCACGCGTGTCGATCCGTTCGACCGCTCTGCCGATGGCAGCCTCGAGCTTGCGAGCCGCCGCGTCGATGGCTGAGTAGAGGTCGTGGGAGCGGGCCCGGACCGCGATCGGTGTTCGGCCGTTCACCCGCGCCTCCATCACGCAGTGGGCATCGTCGCCGGTGTGCCTCGGACCGTTGACGTCCTCGAAATGGACCTCGACGGCCGTCATCATCGCGCCGTACCGACGGAACGCGCCCGCGAGTTTGCGGTGCACCCACGCCTCGATTGCAGCGCTGGTCTGGAGGTTCCCGGGTTTGATGAGAATCGGTAGATTGGACGCTCGCGGCGACATGCTCGACCTCCTTGAACTGAATGGCGCCCCTACCGATCGAAATGTCGCTCCCGCTCGGGCTGGTACGCGATGCGTTCCACCGTCACGCGCCGCGACACACGGCCTCCGGCGCACTCGACGCTCTCACCCTCGCGGGCGCCCAGAAGCGCCGCGCCAAGGGGTGACAGCACCGAGAGCCCACGAGAGTCCGCATCGGGATAGCAGAGGTCGTAGGTCTCCGGTTCGTTGTCGCCCGGATGACGCACGACCACCCGCGAGTTCATGGTGACGACGTCGGGCGGAACCTGACGGGGAGCGACCCTGCGTGCCCGCTCGAGGAGCGTGCGCAGCCGCCACACGGGGGCGTCGAGGTGCGGGCCTTCGAGCAGGGGTTGAAGTCGCGCGTAGTCCAGCGTGCTGACAACGGGTCCGGCGTTCATGACGCCCCCTTTCTTGATGACGAACCGGTGGATTCGGCCGTGACGCCAGGAGAGGTCGGGTGGTTACAGGTGCAGGTCCCCGGCGGCCTCGGGTTGGTACAGAATGTTCAGGATGTCGCACGACCGCTCCTCGCCGCCGGGCACGCGGAACCTCACGCTCTGTCCGACGCGGCAGCCCAGGATCGCGGCGCCGAGCGGGGCGAGCACCGAGATGCATCCCTCCTCCGGGTCCGCGTTCTCGGGGAACACCAGCGTCATGATCCATGTGCGCCGTCCGTCGCGCAGCCTGACGCGGGAGTTCATCGTGACCACATCGGGTGGGATCTCGTCCTGGCCGACGACGACCGCGCGAGCCAGCTCCGTTGTCAGCACCGCCAGGTACGGCCGGTCGCGATCGTCGCCGCTTCCCCCTCCCCCGCCGCCGCGTGGGCCGCCGCCAAGATCGGCGATCAGCGTGCGCAGCCGCTCCATGTCGGGCGCGGTGATGTGAATGGTGCGGTTGGTCATGGGCACTCTCCTGACGAGCGTGCTCGGAGCACGCGGAAGATGGGCGGGTTCAATCGAGACGTGCGCGGTCGCGCCTCCCGGCGCAAGCGGGACTCACGGATAGATGCCGCGCTCGGCGTAGACCTGCTCGATCCGGCGCAGGGCCACCGCGTACGCGGCGGTGCGCCAGTCGAGCGACTTGGACTCGACCATCTCCTTCACGCGTCCGTAGGCCCGCGTCAGGATGTCCTTGAGTTTGTGGTCGATCTCCGCCGCGTCCCACGCCGCGCCGCCGCGATTCTGGAGCCACTCGAAGTAACTCACGACCACGCCCCCGGCGTTGCAGAGCACATCGGGGAGGACGTCGATGCCGCGCTCGCACAGCACGGCGTCGCCCTCGGGCGTCGTCGGGCCGTTGGCGCCCTCGGCGACGAGGCGCACGTTGAGCAGCCGCGCCGTCTCGCCCGTCACCTGGTTCTCCAGCGCGGCGGGGATGAACACATCGGCCTCGACGCCGAAGAACGCCTCGCGCGTGATCGCCGTCGCGCCGGGGAAGCCCGCGACACCGCCGGTCTTCTTGACGTGCTCGGCGAGCGCATCGGCGTCCAGCCCCGTTGGGCCGCTGGCCTTGATCGCCCCGGTCACATCCTGGGCCGCCAGCAGCTTCGCGCCCTTGTCCTTCAGGATGCGGGCCGCCCACGCGCCGACCTTGCCGAAGCCCTGCACGGTGTACGTGAGGTCGGCGACGGTGCAGTTCTTGTCCGCGGCCCACATCTCGATGAGATCGACCACGCCCTGCCCGGTCGCCTTCTCGCGCCCGACCGAGCCGCCGGCGCTCACCGGCTTGCCGGTGACGACGGCCAGGGCGCGGTAGCGCTCCTGCGGCGGGAGCGTGGCCGCGTAGGTATCGACGATCCACGCCATCGTGCGGGCGTCGGTGTTCACATCCGGCGCGGGCACGTCGTACCCCGGCCCGATGTTCGCGCCCAGCGCGTACACGAACCGGCGCGTCATGCGTTCGATCTCGCGCCGGCTGAGCGTCGCGGGATCGACCTGCACGCCCCCCTTGCCGCCGCCGAAGGGGATGTCCACCAGGGCGCACTTGATCGTCATCCACGCGGCCAGGGCGCGCACCTCGTCGATGCTCACGTCCTGGTGATACCGGATGCCGCCCTTGAACGGCCCGAGCACGTTGTTGTGCTGGACGCGGTAGCCGGAGAACATCTCGATGCGCCCGTCGTCCATGCGGACGGGGAAGTTCACGCTCACTTCGCACACGGGCGAGGAGAGGATCTTGCGGACTTCCGGGGCCAGCCCCACGGCCTCGGCGGCCTGGTCCATCTGCTCGCGGACGCGCTGGAACAGTTTGGGATGCTCGGCGTCGTGCGCACGGCCCGCGATGGTTCTGGGGGAGGGGGGGGTAAGGGTGGCGGTGCCGTTGGCGATGGGGGCGGTGGTCATGGCGAGACATCTCCGTGTTGAGGGGACAGCGTGCCTATGGCAACCCGCGTGCCAGAGCCTCCCCCCGCGCCACGCCGTCCAAACGAGCCCCACCCCGCTCGCGGCGCGGGGAGAAACGCACCACCGGGGCGATCCGCCCCGGTGAGGCCGGAAAGGTCAGGCGATTTCGGTGTGGCGATCGTCGGGCCCTGCTGCGCTCGGCGTCTTGAGTTTCTCACGCAGGGACTTGCGGTCGATGCCCAGGATCGCCGCGGCCTTGGTCTTGTTCCCGCCCACGCTTTCGAGCACGGCGCGGATGTAGTCAACCTCCACCTCGCGGAGCGTGCGGCGGGTTTGCTCGCAGGCGCTCGGTGCGGCGCGCGGAGAATGCGGGAGCGGCGAGGATGGGGCGACGTACAGCATCACCGTCGGCAGGTCCACCGTGTCGATCACGCCCGCATCGGCGAAGATCACCAGCCGCTGCGCAAGGTTCTGCAGTTCGCGCACGTTGCCGGGCCACGAGTACCGCCGCAGCGCCTCCAGCGCGGCCTCGGTGGGGCGCGGTCCGCCGACGCCGTTTCCCTCGCCGCTCTGCTTCGCGGCCGCCGCGAGGAAGTGGCGGAACAGGAGCACGACATCGCCCTCGCGCTCGCGCAGCGGCGGGATCTCGATGGGCAGCACGTGCAGGCGGAAGAACAGGTCCTGGCGGAACTTCCCATCGCGCGCCAGGCCCTCCAGGTCCTTGTTGGTCGCCGCGATGATGCGGACATCGACGCGGCGCGGCTCGTCGGTCCCCACGGCCTGCACGGTCTGCTCCTGGAGGACGCGCAGCAGTTTGGCCTGCGCGATGGGCGAGAGTTCGGCGATCTCGTCGAGGAAGAGCGTGCCTCCGTCGGCGGCGACGAAGAAGCCCTGCCGCGCGGACCCCGCGCCCGTGAACGAGCCCTTGGCGTGCCCGAAGAGTTCGCTCTCGATGAGCGTCTCGGGGATGGCGGCGCAGTTGACGGCCAGGAACGACGCCGCAGCGCGGGGCGAGCGGTAGTGGATCGCGCGGGCGACGAGTTCCTTGCCGGTGCCGCTCTCGCCGGTGATGAGCACGGGGACGCTCGCGCCGGCGGCGCGGTCGATGAGGCGGTAGACGGGCCGCATCGCGGCGGAGGAGCCGATGAGACCGTCCGGGG
>JABWBC010000201.1 GCA_013360695.1 Phycisphaerales bacterium | reverse complement strand
CGCGGTGTTCGCCGAGGGCGTCGCGACCTGCGACCTGCCCGGCGGCGTGCTGAACATCCTGACGACGCAGCAGGACGAGCTGACGGCGCACGCGGCGAGCCATCGCGATATCGACGCGATCCATGCCGCGGGCCTAGACGCGAAGAACGCCGAGCTGGTCCGGGCGGGCGTGGCGGAGAATCTCAAGCGGGTCGTGGTGCGGTCGCTCGATCGCGCGGACTGGTTCGACCCGCGCCTGTGCGAGAATCCGTGGTGGATCGAGAGTTTCGTCGAGATGAAGACGATGTGGCACCCGGCGAGCGTGTGACGCTCACACCACGATGTCGATGATCCCGCCGCGTTTGAGCATGGACGTCTGATACGCCGTCACCCGGGTGACGCGTTCCACGCGTGGGGTGTCGATTGCGGGGCGATCGGCGATGCGCGGGCCGCGAAATTCCGGTGCGATCTCCCTCGCGTCGCAGGACGGCGAGGTCGGCTCCTTGCAATCCTCCGCCCGGGTGTCCGCCCGCCTCGTGGGGGGCGCGGGGGTCTCGTGTACCCCCGCGGCCGCCCCGAACACACCGCGCACAATGCCCGCGGCCAACAAACGAGCCACGACCTCCGTCTCGCGACGCGCCCGCCTGAACTCCTCGTTCTGACGCTCGAGCGCTTCGCTGAAACGGACCGGGCCCTCGGGGCGAACAGACTCGACGCGATCGCGGCGAGCGCACACATCGCCGTGAAGAGCACCGATCTGTCCGATCCGCTCGACCATGTCTGCGAAAACACAGTCGAAGGGCGTACCAATCGCGCGGATTCTCGAACCGACCGATAAGATCGCGGGCCGCGACGCGGGAACGGGGTTGACCCGTCCGGGCGGCGTGCCGTCGGTTCGGGGGCGTGGCGTTCCCGCAACACGCGGCGATGCGTGGAGACAACGTTGCTGCCCACCAGCGCGCTGGAATACGAGCTTCCCGAGGACCTGATCGCGACCCGCGCCGCCGAGCCGCGTGATGCAGCCCGCCTCATGGTCGTGTCGCGCCGGGGCGAGCGAGAGCCGGCGCACGCGCGCGTTGCGGACCTGCCGGACTATCTACGCGCGGGCGACTTGCTCGTCTTCAACACGACGCGCGTGATCCCGGCACGGCTGGTCGGACAGCGGCACGACACCAGCGGTCGGATCGAGGGGCTGTTCCTGTCAGAGGACGCGGCCCATCCCGGGAGGTGGATCCTGCTGGTTCGCGCCAAGCGGGCCAAGCCCGGCGTGGTCCTGGACCTTTTCGAGCCGAACGAGTCCGTCGGCGCCTCGATCCGCCTGATCGAGCCGGCGGGCGACGAGCCCGGCGCGTGGGCCGCCGAATTGGTTGATTCCGTCGCACCGACGCTCGAGGTTTTGGCACGGGTCGGGCGCACGCCGCTCCCGCCGTACATCCTGAAGGCGCGCCGGGCGGCGGGGATCGACGTGGGCGACGCCCTGGACCGCGAGCGATATCAAACGGTGTACGCGGGGAGATCAACGGGATCGGTCGCGGCCCCCACCGCGGGCCTGCACTTCACGCCCACGCTGCTCGAACGCGTTGCGGCCCTCGGGGTTGAGCGTGCGGACGTCGTGCTCCACGTCGGCCCGGGAACGTTTCGCCCGGTCGAGACCGAGTACCTGGAACAGCACCACATGCACGCGGAACACTGCGAGGTCTCGCCCGAGACCTGGGCGAGGATCGTGGCCGCCCGGCGCGAGGGGCGGCGCGTGATCGCGGTCGGGACAACAACGGCGAGGACACTGGAGTCGTACGCGCTCCACATGGAGGGCCTGAATCCGAGTCTGCCCACGGCGCACCCGGCATCGGTCAACACGGCGCTGCTGATCGCGCCGGGGTATCGCTGGCGTGTGGTCGACGGGCTGCTCACAAACTTTCACCTGCCGCGATCGACGCTCCTGGCCATGGTGGGCGCCCTGTTCGAGGCCGGGCTGCCCCGCCTGATCGCCCTGTACCGCTCGGCGGTGGAGGGTGCGTATCGTTTCTACAGCTACGGCGACGCGATGCTCGTGCTCCCGGATTGAAATCTGGGGCGTGGGAGTTCGGTCCGCCGATGATCCGCCGTCGCAAGTCGCCGCACGACGCGGCCGCTCGCGGCGCGGGGGAGCGCCGGCGCATGAAGCTTGGCGATCTGGTTGCGAATCTGCCGACGCCGGTGTCGCTCGAGGGCGACGCGGGAGTGCGGGTGTGCGATCTCACGGAAGACAGCCGCACGGTGGTGCCGCATTCGCTGTTCATCGCGCGGAAGGGCCTGAAGGCCGACGGGCGTGTGTTCGCGCGGGACGCGGTCGGCGCGGGCGCGGTCGCGATCATGACCGACGACCCGGCGCTGGCCAAGGCCGGGCTGCATGTGCCGGTTGTGGTGGCTCCGGACATCACGCTCGCCTCGGCGCTGGTCGCGGAGCGGTTCTATCGCGACCCGACGTCACGGCTTTCGATCGTCGGCGTCACGGGCACCAACGGCAAGACCACGATCACCTACCTCATCTGGCAACTCCTGAACCATCTGCACCGGCGCTGCGGCATGGTGGGCACGGTTCAGGTCGATGACGGCGTGACGCTCGGGCCCGCGGTGATGACCACGCCGCCGGCCATCGAGATTTCCCGCACGTTCTCGCTGATGGCGGACGCGGGGTGCAGAGCGGCGGCGATCGAGGCGTCGAGCCACGCGCTGGACCAGAAGCGATTGGACGCGACGCGGATGTGCGTGGGCGTCTTCACGAACCTGACGGGCGATCACCTGGACTATCACAAAACGATGGAGAACTACGCCCAGGCCAAGGCGCGGTTGTTCGAGATGCTCCCGCCTTCGGGCGTTGCGATCGTGAACGCCGACGACCCGTGGCACACGCAACTGATCCGCGATTGCAAGGCGACGGCGTGGAAGTGCTCGCTGGGGAACGATGCCGATTGCACGGGCCGCGTGATCTCCGCGGACATGGGCTCGATGCGGATCGAGCTGCGCGGGCCCTGGGGATTGATCGAACCGACGGTGAACCTGATCGGGCGGCACAACCAGATGAACGTGCTGCAGGCCGTCGCGTCGGCGTGGGCGCTGCGCGAACGCGTCGGCGGCTTTGAGCTGCACGACCTCGTGAACGCGCTGGCGGACGTGAAGGCGCCGCCCGGACGGCTGGAACCCGCGGCGATCAAGAGCAAGGCGGCGCTGCCGCGCGTGTTCGTTGACTATGCCCACAGCGACGACTCGCTGCGGAACGTCCTGATCGCGGTGCGGAAGGCGATGACGCCGTCGGACGGCAAGCTGTGGGTCGTGTTCGGCTGCGGCGGCGATCGCGATCGCACGAAGCGCCCGCGGATGGGGGCGGCCTCGATCGAACTGGCCGACCGCGTGGTCGTCACCAGCGACAATCCTCGCTCGGAAGAGCCGACGGCGATCATCGGGGAGATCATGCAGGGCGTGCCGGGCGACGTGCGGGCGCGGGTGCTGATCGACCCCGATCGGCGTGCGGCGATCCACGCCGCGATCGCGGGGGCCGAGCCGCGCGACATCATCGTGATCGCGGGCAAGGGGCACGAGACCGAGCAGATCACGCTCGGCTCGAATCGAGAACTCGTGAAGCATCACTTCGACGATCGCGAGGTCGCCCGCGAGGCGCTCGAAGCCCGCGCGAGTGACTTAAGCGTCAAGCCCGGTCCCGCGCTGCGCCCGCCGACGCGCGAGACGAAGTAAGGCACACGAGGCGTTCGTTCACCTGAGTGGAAATCCGTTCTCGCACCCGCGACCAGCGACGCCTGCGCCGCTTCCTACTTCCAATCCAGCCCTTCCGGGAGCGTGTTGAGGTTGATGCAGCCATCGCGCGTGACGATGACCATGTCCTCGACTCGCACGCCGCCGTAAGCCCGCGAGTAAAGACCCGGCTCGATGGTGAGCGCATCGCCCGCGACGAGCACCGGCGCTCCCATATCAAGCAGCGGCGGCTCGTGCACATCGAGCCCCACGCCGTGCCCCGTTCCGTGCTGCATCGACGTGTAGGTTTCGGGCGAGTCGGCCTTGGGAAGCCCGCGCTCAAAGCCGTGCTTCTTGAGCGAGTCCATCGTCGCGCGGTGCACGTCCTCTCCGGTTCGTCCGGCCCTGGTCGCCGCGATCGCCGCGGCCTTGGCTTCGACGACGGCCTTGTGCATCCGCACCAGCTCGGCGCTGGGAGTGCCGTTCACGACCGTCCGCGTGCAATCGCCGTTGTAGAGCGTGCTCTGGTTGCGCGGGAAGATGTCGACGATGATCGCCTGGTCGGCGAAGAGCTCGCCGTGCCCGTGGTCGTGGCAATCGCCGCCCTGGCTTCCGCAGGCGACGATGCTGGGCGGGTTGAAATAGCCGCGTTCCATCAGGAACGTCGAGATCATGGAGCGGACGCGTTCCGCGGTCAGCGTCGCGCCGTCGTGGCTCAGCAGCCCGCCCTTGCCGGGCTTGGCCCGCGCGATGGTGCGGCAGGCCATCTCCATCGCCTCTTCCGTCGCACGCTGCGCCTGGCGCAGCATCTCGATCTCCTGATCATCCTTCGATCGGCGCGACAGCACGCCCATCTCGACGTCGCACTCAACCTCGATGCCCGCCTGGCGGATGATGCTCGCGAAGATCAGGGGGAGCGTGCGATCGGCCACGACCTTGCTCACTTTGTTTCGCTTGAGGAACTCGGTCACGGACTGCGCCGTCGCGGTCTCGCGGTCGCCCGAGAGCCCCGAGGCGGGCGCGGTGTCGGTGGGACAAATCACCTCGTCGGCCCGCGCGTGCTTCTTGGCGCGGTCCATCTCGATATCGCGGATGATGAGCGTGGACTTCCGCGTGCCGCCCTCGCGCGGGACCTCGATGATCGCCACGGGGTCGCCCACCAGGAAGCGGATTCGCCGGTAGAGCGACATGTTGGTCTGCGGGATTCCGGCCATGATGGTCGCGGGGCGGCTCGTGCTCATGAATGCTCCTCCGTCGCCGCGCCGTGCAGGCGGGCGAAGTCCTTCCAGAATGTCGGGTACGTCTTGGCGACGCACGCGGGGTCCTTGACCACCACGTTCGGCCGGCGCAGCGACACCAGCGCCAGCGACATCGCCATCCGATGATCGTCGTAGGTGTCGAACTCGACCGCGGGGCAACTCTCCGAGCAATCCACGCCGCCCTTGGGGGGCTCGACATAGATCGCGCCGTCGTCGCCGGGCATGGTGCCGATCTCGACGCCGATCTTGGAAAGCTCGGTGATCATCGCGGCGATGCGGTCGGTCTCCTTCACGCGCAGCGTGCGCAGGCCCTTGATCACGCTCCGCCCGCTCGCAAAGCACGCGACGGCGGCCAGCGTCATCGCGGCGTCGGGCATGTCGGTCATGTCCGCGCCCAGCGCTTTCAACTCCTCGGCGCGCGAGACGCGGGTCCACGCGGGCTCGGCGGCCCGCGTCACGGTCGCGCCCATGCGCTCCAAAAGCGACGGGAACGACGCGTCGCCCTGGAGCGAGTGAACGCCCAGCCCCTCGACGCGCACGGCAAGGTCTTCGCGGATCGCGCCCGCGCCCCAGAAATACGTCGCGCCGCTCGCGTCGGGCTCGACGGCGTAATCAAACTTCCCCACGCCCTCGCGCCCGCCCGCGCCGACACGCAGCACACGCAGATCGTCGGACGCCCGCACCGACGCGCCGAGGCGAGCAAGCAAGCCGAGCGTCATCGAAACATACGACGGGCTCGTCACCTCACCCGAGAGCTTGATCGTCATCCCCGACGGCAGCCACGGCGCCACCAGCAACAGCGCCGAGATGAACTGGCTCGACTGCGTCGTGCCCAGCTCCAGCACCCGCCCCGTCATCGCCAGGTCGCGCGGCGGCGTGATCCGCATCGGCGGAAAACCGGGCGTGCCGCGATACTCGATCGTCGCGCCCAGACGCTCGAGCGCCTGGCCCAGCTCGCCGATCGGGCGCTCGCGCATGCGGGCGTTGCCGTCGAGCGTCACGGGCACGGGCACGGGCGACAGGAGCGCCGCCGCCGCGAGGAACCGCGTGGCCGTCCCCGCGTTGCCAAGGTCCAGCACCACCTCGGCATCACGCGGCTGCCAACAACCATCGACGCCGGTGACGAGCAGATCACCC
>JABWBC010000200.1 GCA_013360695.1 Phycisphaerales bacterium | reverse complement strand
GCCAGGAGCGCGTCCTGCACGGCGCCGATGGCGCGCAGCTTGCGCCGCACGCCGCGGTACGTGAAGAGGCCGACGAGGAGCGCGCCGCCGCCGATCGCGCCCATGCCGATGATGGCCTGGTCGGTGGAGGGATCGACGGAGACCGCGGGGTCGACCTCGAGCCAGAGGCGCCGGGAATCGATGGTCTGGCGGAGTTCGGCGCTGATGGAGGCGGTGTCGGCGGGCGTGGCGTCGGGGGCTTCGAACGACTCGACGATCGCGCCCTTCTCGTCGACGAGGCGTGCGCGCGCGAGCTCGGCGGAGGTGGCGATCTCGGCGAGCGTGGAGCGGATGAGCGAGGCCTTGTCCTGGGCGATGAGGTCGTCGAGGGTGCGGGCTGCGAGCTCGGCGCTGATGGCGGCCGAACGCTCGGTCATGTCGTTGATGGTCTGTTGATGATGGCGGACGGTGACCCACCCCAGGCCGCCGGCGGCGACGACGAGCAGGCCGGCCAAGGGCGCGGCGGCGGACGCCAGCAGCGATTCGCCGCGGGAGAGCACGCTCCAACCTCGTCTGCGTTTGCCCACGATCACCTCCGCGCGCCCTCCACGGGGGCGCGATCACGCATCGAGCATCGGCAGGATGTCGCGTGGCATGAACTCCGGGGCGGTGCTTGTCATGGGCGGCGCACGAGGATTGCGCGGCGCGGGCGTCACGGGCGGCGGGGACGTTGCAGTCGTTACAGGCCGCAACGCGGAGGGCCCAGGGGCGGTACGCTCTAGCGTCCGAAAACGGAGCCAAATCAGCCATGAACATCCGACTCTCTGCCGCTGTTCTTGTCGCGCTCGCGTCGCTGCCCTTGGGCGTTTCTGCCCAGTCGGCGGATCTGAAGGGGTATTACCGGTATCCGGCGCTGGGGCCGGACCGGATCGTGTTCACGGCCGAGGGAGACCTGTGGAGCGTGCCGATCTCGGGGGGCGTGGCGTCGCGGCTGACGACGCACCCGGGCGAGGAGACGCGCGCGGTGTTCTCCGGCGATGGCAAGACGCTGGCGTTTGCCGCAACGTATGAGGGGCCGACCGAGGTGTACACCATGCCGCTGGCGGGCGGGCTGCCGACGCGGCGGACGTACGAGGGCGCGCGGGCGCTGCCGGTGACGTTCGACCCGTCGGGCGCGCTGGTGTACAGCACGCGCCGGTACTCGACGCTCCCGGCGGTGCAGCTCGTGTCGATCGATCTTGCGGCCAGCGGCGTGACGCGCGTCCCCCTGGCCCAGGCGGTCGACGGCGTGTACGCGCCGGACGGCTCGCTGTACTTCACGCGCGTGTCGCAGGGGAGCTTCACCAAGCGCTACAAGGGCGGCACGGCCCGCCAACTCTGGAAGTTCCCGGCGCCCCAGACGGGCGCCGCCCGCGAGGCGACCAAGCTCTTCCCCGACTATGAGGGCGAGAGCACGGCGCCGATGTGGTGGAAGGATCGCCTGTACTTCATCACGGATCGCGACGGCACGATGAACGTGTGGTCGTGCGACGCGGGCGGCGGCGACCTGCGCCAGCACACCAAGCACGTCGGGATCGACGCGGCGTCGCCCTCGCTACGCGACGGCAAGATCGCGTACCAGCTCGGCGCGGACGTGTACCTGCTCGAGCTTTCGAGCGGGAACACGGCGGCGGTTTCGATCACGCTGGCGTCGGACTTCGACCAGACGCGCGAGAAGTGGGTGAAGAAGCCGGCGGATTACATGACCTCGGCCCACCTCTCGCCCGGCGGCGACCGCGTGGTGATGACGGCCCGCGGGCAGGTCTTCGTCACGCCGCGCCACCTGAATCGCGGCGGGCGGACGATCGAGGCGACGCGCGGCGCGGGCGTCCGCTATCGCGACGCGCGGTTCATGCCCGACGGCAAGACGCTGCTGGTGCTGAGCGATCAATCCGACCAGCCCAACTCGCCCGGCGAGGTCGAGTTCTGGACCCTCAACGCCGACGGGAGCGGCGCGGCCAAGAAGGTCACCAGCGACGCGGAGGTGCTGCGCTGGGAGGGGGTCCCGTCGCCCGACGGCAACTACATCGCGCACCACGACAAGCACTTCCGCCTGTTCATCCACGACGTGAAGGCGGGCGTGTCGACCAAGATCGACGAATCGACCGTCGACAACATCGAGGGGTTGGTGTGGTCGAAGGACAGCGCGCACCTGGCGTACGCCGTCATCGCGCCCAACACCTACCGCCAGGTGAAGGTGTACACCATCGCGAGCAAGGCGACGACGGTGCTGACCAGCGATCGGTTCGACAGCTATTCGCCGGCGTGGAGCCCGGACGGGAACTGGGTCTACTTCATCTCGGATCGCAACTTCGAGACGGTGGTGGGGAGCCCGTGGGGAACGCTGGCGCCCGAGCCGTACTTCGACAAGCGGAGCAAGCTGATGGCGGTGGCGCTCAAGCCCGGGCTTCGCTCGCCGTTTGATCGCACGGACGAACTGGTGACGGCCAAGGAAGAGGCCAAGAAGGAAGAATCCAAGCCGGAAGAGGTCAAGAAGGACGAGCAGAAGCCCGGGGCGCCCGCGACGGACGTCAAGAAGAACGAGGCGAAACCGGAAGCCAAGTCGGGCGAGGCGGACGGCGAGAAGAAGGACGACGCCAAGAAGGACGACAAGAAGGAGGCGCCCAAGCCGATCGAGATCGACCCCAACGGCATCCAGGAGCGGCTGATCGACGTGCCCGTGCCGCCCGGCAACTACAGCGGCCTGTTCGCGACCGAGAAGCGGCTGTTCTGGCGTTCGTCGGGCTCGGGCGACGAGGCGAAGACGAGCCTGATGGCGCTCGACATCGACGCCGACACGCTGAAAAAACGCGAGTTTGAGGCCAAGGCGATCGTGGGCGATCTCGGGAGCGCCGAGCCCAGCGCCGACGGCAAGCTGGTGCTGGTGCGCAAGGGCGACGCGCTGTTCGTGATCGACGCGGGGAGCGGTCCCAACGCCGACCTGTCGAAGGCGGGCGTCGACCTCTCGGGCTGGCAGTTCGCGATGACGCCGCGCGAGGAATGGCGTCAGATGTTCGTCGAGGCGTGGCGCCTGGAGCGCGACTACTTCTACGACCGCAAGATGCACGGCGTGGACTGGCGCGGGATGCTCGATAAGTACATGCCCCTGGTCGATCGCGTCTCGACGCGCGAGGAGCTCTCCGACGTGATCGCCCAGATGGTGGCGGAGCTCTCGGCGCTGCACATCTTCGTGCGCGGCGGCGACACGCGGCGCGGGCCCGACGACGTGCAGCCTGCGTCGCTGGGCGCGACGTTCACACGCGACCAGGCCGCGGGCGGGTTCAAGATCGACCGGATGTTCATCTCCGATCCCGACGAGCCCTCGCGGACCGGGCCTCTGATGCAGCCGGGCATGAACATCCGGGTGGGGGACGTGATCACGAAGGTGAACGACACAGAGGCGCTCTCCGCGCCGGACATCCACGCGCTGCTCAGGAACCAGGCGGGCAGGCAGGTCTTGATCGAGGTGAAGCACGCGACGGGCGAGACGCGCAAGCACGTCGTGACGCCCATCTCGATGGGGAGCGAGGGCGACCTGCGCTACGACCAGTGGGAGTACCAGCGCCGCAAGATCGTCGACGAGGCGTCGAACAGCACGATCGGCTACGTCCACCTGCGCGCCATGGGCTCGGGCGACATGGCCGACTGGGCCCGCCACTTCTACCCGGTCTTCCAGCGCCAGGGCCTGATCCTCGACGTCCGCAACAACCGGGGCGGCAACATCGACAGCTGGATCCTGTCGCGTCTCTTGCGCAAGGCGTGGTTCTTCTGGCAGGGACGCGCGGGCGAGCCCTACTGGAACATGCAGTACGCCTTCCGCGGGCACATGGTCCTGCTGTGCGACGAGAACTCGGGCTCCGACGGCGAGGCGATCGCCGAGGGCTTCCGCCGCCTGGGCCTTGGCAAGGTCATGGGCACGCGCACCTGGGGCGGCGAGATCTGGCTGTCGTCGAGCAACTTCCTGGTCGATCGCGGGATCGCGACGGCGGCGGAATACGGCGTGTACGGGCCGGAGGGCGCGTGGCTGATCGAGGGGCATGGCGTTGACCCCGACATCGTGGTTGATAACCTGCCGCACGAGACGTTCAACGGCGAGGACCGCCAGCTCAACGCCGCGATCGAGCACCTGCAGGGGTTGATCAAGGAAGACCCGAGGTCCGTGACGCCCGTGCCGCCGCACCCGGACAAGTCGTCGGGGGATAACAGGAAGAAGTAGCAAGAGGGGCGCGGGGCGGGCGGCGCGATCGGCTCATACCCTTCCCCGTGCCGCTGTTTTCGTTCCCAAAGTCGAGGCGATTGACGCACGCACGCGAGTACCAGGGCGTGTACGGGTATCGCCTGCGCGCCGTGCGCGGGCCGATGACGCTGTCGATCCGTCCCAACGAGCTCCCGCACTGGCGGCTGGGGCTTGCGGTATCGCGCCGGGTGGGGACGGCGGTGGCGCGGAACCGCGCCAAGCGCCTGACGCGCGAGGCGTTCCGCATGGTCCAGCACGACCTGCCGCGTTGGATGGCGCGGGAATCGGGAAAGGGCGCGGTGGAAGGGACGGGAGGCGCGTGCGGGTATGACGCGGTCGTGTCGTTCCACGCCACCGAGGCGCTGGTGGGGATGACGCTGGAGCAATGCCGGGAGTGGCTGGACGGGCTGGCGGCGGAGCTGCACGCGCGATCGATGAAGCGCCGGGAGCGCGGGTGATGAGCGGGGTCGAGAGCGGAGGCTCGAACGCGCGGGGGGCGGGGCGCTGGGCGGTGTGGCTGAGGCGATTGAGCGTCTGGCCGCTGGTGCTCTTGGTGCGGATCTATCAGGGGACGCTCTCGCCGATGGTGGGGCGCCAGTGCCGCTACGTGCCGACGTGCTCGAATTACGCGATCGACGCGCTCAACGAGTTTGGTCCGATCAAGGGGTCGTGGCTGGCGCTGCGCCGGGTGCTGCGCTGTCATCCCTTTGCTCGGGGCGGGTATGACCCCGCGCCGATCCGTGGGCGCGGGCGATTTGTGGATGATTCTGGTGCGGAGAAGGGGTCGGGAGGCGGACGGGCGAGGTGAACGCCTGCTAACCTTGCGCACAAGCCCCAGGGAGCGCCGCATGGCACGTTTGACCGCCCAGAAGCGTCGTGAGCAGTTGCTGGACACCGCCGCCGAGTTGTTCGCCCGGTCCGGGTACGCGCGGGCGACGACGGCGCAGTTGGCGAAGGCCGCGGGCGTGACCGAGCCCATCATCTACAGGCACTTCAAGTCCAAGCGCGACCTCTTCATCGAGCTGATCCGCACGTCGGCGTCTCAGACGCTGAAGGAATGGCAGGAGCTGCTCAAGGGCGCGAAGGACCCGGCGGAGCGCGTGCGGCGGCTGCTGGATCACAACCCGATGGTCGAGAAGGGGCGCTTCGCCTACCGCGTGCTCTTGCAGGCGATCACCGAAGTGAATGACGCCGAGATCAAGAAGGCCGTCGTCGAGCACATGACCGAACTGCACGGGTTCCTGAAGCGCGAGATCGCGGCGGCCCAAAAGCAGCACAAGGTGCCCGACGCGACCCGCCCGGAACTGATCGCGTGGATCCTGATCCACATCGGGCTGGGCTACGGCGTGCTGGATGCGCTCGGCGTGCCGCACCAGGGCATGGACAGGAAGGGCGTGAGCGTGCGCGACGTCCTGGAACGCAACATGATTCGGGCGGGTTGAAGCGGATTCACCGCGGAGTAAACGGAGTGCGCGGAGAAGAACCGGCCGGAAGCAGAGGAAGGCGGAGGAACTCAGAGGAAGATGGTGGGCCGAGACTGGAGAGAACGCGGGCGCCATACAGGCCCGCAATCCATGGCAAGGAGAACGCGGCGAAGTATCAGATCGAATCCGGCGCGCTCTGCTCCCTGAATTCCTCCGAGATTCTTCGCGCACCTCCGCGTTCCTCCAATCTCCTCTGGTACCTCTGAGTTCGGCTCTCCTTCGTGATCTTCGAGTGCTTCGATTTCAATCTCCTTCCCGAGTTCACTGCGTTGAATTGTGCCGCAGCTGGTGTGTTCTTCACGTATCACATGATCAACCTCGACCACAACGCGACGACGAAGCCCACGCCGGGCGTGGTGCGCGCCGTGGAGCGGGCGCTGGTCGAGCTGTGGCACAACCCCTCGAGCGTGCACCGCGGCGGGCAGGCCGCCCG
>JABWBC010000199.1 GCA_013360695.1 Phycisphaerales bacterium | reverse complement strand
AGGGACGTAGTCGGGGGTCTTGGCGGGGGCGGGTGTGGGGGGCGTGACGACCTGGGCGGTGGCCACGCCGAAGGCAAGGAAGCCACCGAGGATCGCGGACAGGTACTTCTTCATGGGGGTTCTTTCCTGTGATTGAGTCCGACAATTATCGGCGCGGCGTGGGGGCGGGGACACCCGACCCCACGGGATCGACGCGGAGGGATTGGGGTTGTTCGTTGGCCGAGGCCCGTGAGTTCCAAACACAATCCAAATCTGGTTGTTATGGGCGGTTCTTCGGCGGTGGCCGGGGCGTGGGCGGCGGGGTTTGGGTCGGTTACGCTCCGCGCATGCCAAGCACCACCATCGATCGCGCGTCCATCGCCAAGGCCATCGCGGAGGTCTCCCTGCTCCGCGGCACGTTCACGCTTCGCTCGGGGCGGACCAGCAGCTATTACCTCGACAAGTACCTCTTTTCGACCAGGCCCGAGGTGCTGAGGCCGTTGGCCGGGTTGTTTTCGGAGCATGTGCGAGCGATGGAGAAGAAGGCGGGCACAAAGGCGGTGCGACTGGCGGGCGCTGAATTGGGTGGAATCCCGCTGGTCACCGCGGCCGCGATGGAGATGGGCCTGCCGTGCCTGTTCGTGCGGAACAAGAAGAAGGACTACGGCACGGCCAAGCAGCTCGAGGGTGTGGTGAACAAGGACGACGCGGTGATTCTCCTGGAGGACGTCGCGACCACGGGCGGGCAGGCGCTGGAAGCGGTGGGGTCGCTGAAGGAGTCGGGCGCGCGGGTGCTGGGTGTCATTGCGACGATCGATCGGCTGGAGGGCGCGCGGGAAAACATCGAGGGCGCGGGGCTCCTGTTCGATGCGCTGTTCACGACGAAGGACCTTGGTGTGACGGCGTGAGCGTGGTTTACCGCGGCGGTCGAACTCGACGGCGAATACCTCGTTTGGCTATCGCACGCGTTCGGCCTTGGGCTCGCGGCTCATGAGCTTGCCGATCGCCTCGATCGGATCAACACCCTCGAACAGCACGGCGTGAACAGCCTGCGTGATCGGCATCTCCACGCGGTACTTCTTCGCAAGATCAACCACGCTGCGCGCGGTCGCGACGCCTTCGACCACGTGCGGCGTTTGTGACAGGAACTCCTCGAGCGTGGAGCCTCTGCCCAGCGCTTCGCCGCAGGAACGGTTGCGGCCCTCGGGCGAGAAGCAACTGGTGGCGAGGTCGCCGACGCCGGCAACGCCGAAGAAGGTCTCGGGCGAGGCGCCCATCGCCAGGCCGAGGCGGGCGATCTCCGCGAGTCCCCGCGCCAGCAGCGCGGACTTGGCGTTGTTGCCGGCCTGCAGGCCGTCGACGATGCCCGCGGCGATGGCGATGACGTTCTTGACGGCGCCAGCGAGTTCGACACCGAGCAGGTCGGTGTTGGTATAGACGCGCAGCCAGCTGGTGGCGAAGATCGCCTGCACGCGCTTGGCGAAGTCGGGGTCGTCGCTGGCGGCGATCATGGCGGCTGGGAGGCAGCGGGCGAGTTCGACCGCGATGGTCGGGCCGGAGAGCGTGCCGATGGCGCGGGCGGGCTTGTCGGGGTCGTCGCGCCCGGTGGAGCGGAGGACCTCGGTGATGATCTGGGTGGGGCGGAGGAGGGTGGTGTTCTCGATGCCCTTGGCGACGGAGATGATGCCGGCGCGGGGCGAGATGTTGGGCGCGATGCGCTTCCAGGTGTCGCGGATGAACTGAACAGGGATGGCGGAGATGATGAACTCCGCGCTCGCCATGGCAGGGTCGTCCTCGCGCGAGAAGACGTGAACGTCGTCGGAGAGCACGAAGCCGTCGAGGCGGGGAGAACGGCGCGTCTGGGCGAGCGGACCAACTTCGTCGATCGAGTGCCCCCAGAGCGAAACGTTGAGCGGGCGGACGGACGGGCCGGCGGCGGCGTCGGGGTTGGAGAGCACCGCGGCGCAGACCAGACCCATCTGCCCCGGACCAAGAATCACAACGCCCGGCGCGCCGGAGTGCTTCTTGGAAGAACGGGAACTCGCCTTGGACTTTGGCATCAGGGTCGCGCTTTGTTTGGGAAGAACTGATTCGGGCTTTGCCTCGTATGGTACTGGACTTGGGCGGCACGGGCTGCGGCCGGCGCCGACGGGCGGGGATGGCGGGAAGTGGATAGGCTTTCGGCCCCGCGTGCGGCGGGGTTCCGGCTCGTTCTGGGCCGGATGGTTCCGGGTGGGTCGATCATTCTTCAAAGGGCGCGATGCCCTTGTTCATTTGATGGAGCGCGGCGGATGGCGCACAACCACGACGGGCATGACCACGATCACCACCACGACCATGCGGGGCACAGCCACGCGGGCATGAGCCCCAGCGAGCAGGCCCAGCACGAACTCCAGTGCTGCTCCCACCACGAGATCGAGATCGAGCGCTACATGCGCCTTTACCTCCTCGGCGGCGTGCTGGTGCTCGTCACCACCATCTGCAACCTCTTTGGCCTGGGCGACAACCAAGTCGCCCAGCTCCCGGCCATGATCGGCGCGGTGATGCTCGGCCTGCCTCTCTTCATCGCGGCGGGTCGCGAGGTCGTCTCGGCCCGGCTTTCAAGCTCGTCCCTGGCGGCGCTGGCGATCGTCGCGGCTCTGGTGACGGGGGAGTACGCCGTCGCGGGTTGGCTGGCGTTCATCCTGGTCGTCTTCGGCCAGCTGGTGCGTCGCTCGGCATCGGGCGCGCAGCGGGCGATCGCGGAGCTGGTCGAACTGACGCCCGACGTGGCGCGATTGATCGCGGATGGCGCGGAACGCGAGGTTCCGCTTGGCCAGGTGCGGGTCGGCCAGGTCGTCCGCGTGCGGCCCGGCGAGAACCTGCCGGTCGACGGAAGGGTCATCACGGGTCGATCGACGATCAACCAGGCCTCGCTCACGGGCGAAGCCGCCCCGGTCGAGGTTGAGGTCGGCGGCATGGTGTACGCGGGCACGGTGAACCTGACGGGCGTGATCGACCTGCAGGTCACCTCGGTCGGCGCGGACACGACGATCGGCAAGGTGACGCAGCTCATCCGTCAGGCCGAGCAGAGCCGGACGCCGCGTCAGCTCCTGATCGAGCAGGTGTCGGCGTTCTTTGTGCCGGTGGTGCTGGCGGTGGCGGCGGTGGTGTGGTTCTTCATGAGCCGCTCGGCCGACGAGGCGGTGCGGGCGTCGGCGGGGATCACGGCGGTGACGGTGCTCGTCGTCGCGTGTCCCTCGGCGCTCCTGCTCGCCAGCCCCAGCGCGATGCTGGCGTCGTTCGCGGCGGCGGCGCGCCTGGGCATCCTCATCAAGCAGCCCAGCACACTCGAGGCGGCCGCCAACGTCAACGCGATCGTCTTCGACAAGACCGGCACGATCACGACCGGCAAGTTCCAGGTGACCAAGCTCGCGCCGGCAACCGGCGTCGATGGCGCGGAACTCCTGCGTGCGGCGGCCAACGGCGAGCAGCACTCCAACCACCCACTGGCCCAGTCGATCCTCGTCACGGCGCGCAGCGCCAAGATCGAGCCCGACGGGAGCAACGACTTCGAGGAGTTCGGCGGGCGCGGCGTGCGGGCTCGCACCAGCGTCGGCGAGATCTGCGTGGGCCGCGCGTCGTGGCTGGCGGAGCTGAATCCATCGGCCCGTCCCGAGATCGACGCGGTCGAATCGCGCATCGAGGGCATGACCGGCGTGCATGTGATGCGCTCGGGGCAGTACCTTGGCGCCGTCGGCCTTGAGGACACGATCCGCAACAACACGCGGGCGGTGATCCAGCGCCTGCGCGAGCTTGGGGCGCGGTACATCGCGATCTTCACGGGCGACCGCATGAGCGTC
This sequence comes from Phycisphaerales bacterium, assembly GCA_013360695.1. Classification (GTDB taxonomy): domain Bacteria; phylum Planctomycetota; class Phycisphaerae; order Phycisphaerales; family UBA1924; genus JABWBC01. The sequence goes on along the minus strand of JABWBC010000199.1, from coordinate 2,366 downwards.
GCGACGCGGGTCGGGCATGCCGTGGGCGTCGATGCGATCGAGGCCGAGTGCCTTCCGGAAGAGAAGCACGAGCAGATCAAGGGCATGGTGCAGTCGGGCTATCGCACGCTAATGGTGGGCGACGGCATCAACGACGGGCCGTCCTTGGCGGCGGCGGACGTGGGCGTTGCGATGGGCCTTGAGGGCTCGGACATCGCGACCAATTCGGCGGGCGTCGCGCTCATGAACGATGATCTTTCGCGCGTGCCGTTCCTGATCGAGCTGGCGCGCCGGTCGCGCTCGATCATCACGCAGAACATCGCGGCGTCGATCGTGATCGCGCTGGTGGGCCTGGCGTTGGCGGCGACGGGGCTGATCTCGGAGACGGGCAAGTTCGCGCTGCCCTTGGCGGGCCTGTACCACTTCGCGGGCGACATCTTCGTCCTGGCCAACAGCTTCCGGCTGTTCCGCTTCGGCGAGTCGTTCGTCGCCAATGAGCAGGGCGAGCAGCCGACGCTGCGCCGTCGCGCAGCGAGCGTTCGCGGCCTGGCGTCGGTGCAGCCGGTGTGATGAGATGTGGGTTGGCTCGTCCGGCTCGGTGGTGTTGCGGGGCGAGGTGCCTATTTGATCGGCCTCGCTGATGCGTCGAAAAAGAACCCGTTTCTCCCTGATCCCTTGACCTGATCTTGATCGCGTTGCTCACGTGTGAGCGCATGATTCGGGCGTGAATCTATGAGGAGCGAAAGCTCAGGATTCCTTCGGAACAGGTTGGTTACGGGAGGCTCGGGACGCCGGCCCGGGATCCATAGTCGCATGAACTCTCCGGGCGGGTAGCTATAGCTGCACGCGACGGAACTGGAGACCTCAAAGGACTCGCTCGGACACCGCCACGGAGCACCGGAGGCTGTGGTGTAATCCGCGTTCAGCCGCGGCATCAAAGTGTCGAGGCGCTCTGCAATCGTGCGCCATGGCTCCACATGGTGTGCGCGAAGATCAAGGGTTGAGAAGCCATAGGGCAAGATGCCCTTGTTGTCCTCGGTATAGGTCAGTAGCGCGTGCCCCAGAGTGCGGAGCTGTGCTAAGCACGCCGCCGACCGCGATGCGCGGCGCGCGCCGCCCAGTGTCGGCAGCAGGAACGAAACCAGCACTCCGACCACCACGATCACGACCAGAAGCTCGATCAGCGTAAAAGCGGAGCATCGTCCGTGTTCATGCTTGGGTCTGATGCTTGCCACGGTTCACTCGCGCGGCCCGCGAACGTACTCCCAGTTCGGGCCGATGTTCTTCCACATGCGATCAAAGTTCAACAGGCGGTTTTCGATGTTCGTGCGAACGCTGCTCGCGGGATCGGCGTCCTTCATCCGCTCGATCTTCGCGCGAACGCTCTTGTCATAATGCCACAGCCCGGCCTCGTAGGTCGACGCGACCGCGGCGTTTCTCGAGTCGCTGTTCTTCGCGTCGAGCATCGCGGCCGTTGCCTTGTCGAGAATCACGAGCGCCTCCGGGGAGATGTTGCCGCCCTTCAGAATCCGATCCGACGCGATGGACGCTGCATCGTTCGACATTCGCAGTATCTCAATCTCCTGCATCGTACACTTGCCGTCTTCCCAGACGATGCCCGGCGGCAGGTGCTCGAAGAGCCCGATGTAGTCCGCGACAAACCGAGCATCCGCCTCGCTCCATGCCTCGGGCTGGCGTTCCAGTTCATTATGGAGTCGCGTCATAAAGGCATTGAAATCAGCGGTGTAGTGATCTCGGGGTGTGTAAAGCGAGCGATGCGCGGCCGTGTACGGCTCACGCTCCGAGAATAATGCCCCGCCACTTGCGGGGTTTGTGGCCCAGGGGTGCGATCGCGAAGCAAAGTACCAAACCGCCACGGTTACGAGCACGATCAGGCCGAGCAGCGTCGCCTTGCGGGTTCGTGTTGTTCGCATCTTGGGGTGCATGGTGCTTATGGGCAATCAAAGCAGGGTTGGCCCATTTGCGCACAGAAGAGCTGACATTGAGCTACTTGTGCCGGGTTGAGCGGCCCTGGGGGGTATTCGGCCGCCGCACAGCACGCGTCACAGTCTGCGGTCGACCAGTGGCAGTCCGGCGCCGTCAAGCAGCCGCAGTTGTACCCGCCATACTTCCAGCCGGGCGAGTTTGGATTGCCCGCGGGCGGCGCCGTCTGGGCGACCACGAGAAGCGTTGAGCCCAAGCCGATCGCCGCGACGCAAGAGACGATCATCGATCGCATGGAAGAAGCCTCGGTCGGCGTACACGACGTGTGAATCGAACGCGACGCCGAGCCGCGAACCGATCACGCCGACCGGCAAACGCCGACCGGCAAACGCCGACCGGCAAACGCCGACCGGCAAACGCCGACCGGCAAACGCCGACCGGCA
>JABWBC010000035.1 GCA_013360695.1 Phycisphaerales bacterium | reverse complement strand
CTGTGCGATTCCGCCGGCCTCGACGAGTCGATCGCCACGAGCCCGTCGGAGCGCGCGGCGCAGGCAGCAACGCGGGCCGCGCTCGCGGACGCCGACGTGGTCGTGCAGTGCGATCCCTCGGGCGGGTTTGCGCGGAGTGGCAGCGGGCATCAGGCATGGGGCGTCGGGGAGAACACATCGTCACCGGAGCTCGGGGCTGACCCGGATGCGCGCGAATCCGGCGAGGGCATGGTCGATGTACGAGCAGAGACTCGCGTCATCCGCGTGCGCACCAAGAGCGATCGCGGGAGTTCGCACGCGACCAGTGGCCCGACCGAAAGGGAGGGCGAGACTTCGTTCTTGCTTTCCGCCGCCGCCGAACCGTCCGTCATCCCCGTCTGCGCCCTCGACGGCTGGAATCTCCCGCTCCTGCGTCGCGCGATCGCCGACGCCGCGGGCGTGGGCGGCTCGGAGGGCCTCGCGGTCGCGCGTCACGCCGCCGCCCTCCGCTCCGCGCACACGGCCATCACTCGCCTCTTCAGCGACCTCGCCCCTTCCGCTCGCGCACTCTCGAATCCAGAGACCACCGCCGAATCCCTGCGCGAGGCGCTCGATCATCTCGGCGCGATCAGCGGCCGCTTCACGACCGAGGACATCCTGGGCAAGGTTTTCTCAACCTTCTGCGTCGGCAAGTAGCGACTGACGCCGCATGAACTCGTCGAGGAATCGCGACGCGAAGGCCTCGACCGCCGCGATCGTCTGGCGAGGGTTCACGCCCCAGCAACTGGCCGCCGGCTCGTCGTTCTCAAAGTCCGCCTGCACGATGCAGCGATCGTCGACGACGTACACGCTGGGCAGACGGTCGGCCAGGTACGCCGCCAGCGCGTTGACGCGCGGCGGGCCGATCGAGATCGTCGGTCGCGCCCGCAATTCCTCGTTGTTCAGGTACCAGACATCGGTACACACCGTCGCGTCCTGGCCCTTGGGCAGGCGGGCCCGCACCCGCTCGCGCAAGGCATAGGCGATCGGGCGGTCGTCGCGCTCGGCCTCAAGGTGAGCCCCGACCACGATGAGCACCGCGTTCTCGGGCTCAAACCCCGCCTGATCGCCCGAACTGCTCATAAAGAGCCCCCATGAATCCCCGGCCCCGGCGGAGTTGCTCCGCGGACAGGCCCCAAACCGGCCCGGCCACGCCCGCCGGGGCGTGGCCAAGTTCAGTATCGGGTAACTTTCGCCCAGGCCGGTAATTCCGTCGGGTTGGTCCGTCTCGGCGTCGGGAGGCGGCGAACAATAAGGGCATGTCCGAGCACGACACGCCGCGCCCCGACACTCCCGCCGCCCAGCCGAGCACCGGCAGGGACGAGCCGCGCACCGCCGTCGCCGAGCACCCCGCGCCCGCGACGACCAAGCCTGCGCCGGCCAAGCCGACGCCCAAGAACCTCCCGCCCTACCGCGTGCTCCTCCACGATGATGACATCAACGACATGCTTTATGTGACCGCGACGCTCATGGAGCTGACGTCGCTGGGCAAGGAACGCTCGCTGATGGTGATGATGGAAGCCCATCAATCCGGCGTCGCGCTGGTCCTGGTAACCCACAAGGAACGGGCCGAGCTTTTCCAGGAACAGTTCCAGTGCAAGGGCCTGACGGTCTCAATCGAGCCCGCCGAGGCGTAACGCGCCCCATAACCCGACCACGCCCTTGCGATATGTCTTTCGCCCCGGCAACCAAAATCTGATTTGGCACGCAGTTTCCTGCGCCCCGACCCCGCGAAGGTCGTGGGATTCCCCCGCGTCGCGTTCATCGCGCAATCGGTGCGCGAAACGCTGGAATCTCTCCCCGGTGTTCATCTACCTTCGGGAGTTGCCCCGCCCCGCCGATGCACAACACGGGCAAGGGAGCCCAGGGGAGGAAGCAATGGCGGAAGCGAATCGTCAGCGGGTTTCGAAGGGCAAGCTCAAGCGTTCCAACCAGGCCAAGCGAGTCGGCAGGAAGTCCGATCGGTCGAGTGGCGAGAAAGTCCAGGCGGTCGAGCCCAAGCCCGTGCTCGCGCGCCCGATCCCCACGACCCTCAAGCCCGTATTCCGAGCACCCATCATGACCAAGCGTCCCGAATATGTGAAGCTCGGCGAGCTTCTCGTCCGCGGTGGGCTGCTCTCCGATGAGCAGCGCAACGAGATCGTCGAGGCCCAGAAGAACTCGGGCCGCCCGTTCGGCGACCTCGCGGAACGCATGTTCGGCGTGAGCCCGCGCGCCATCGAGCGCGCCTGGGGTCAGCAGCTCCTGGCGCTCCTGTCGCGCGTCGACCTGGATCGGGAGGATATTGATCCGCTCGCGCTCTCGTCGATCAGCCGGCGCCAGGCCTGGCAGTTCGAGGTCTTCCCGCTCCGGTTCCTCTCGGGCGCGCTGGTCGTCTGCACGAGCGAGGAGAACCTCATCCGCGCCATGAAGTTCGCGGGCTGGCGCATCTCGGGCGAGTGTCAGTTCGTCCTCACCGAACGCACCCAGCTCGGCTCCATGCTCGAGAAGCACTTCCCGATCGACGGCATGACGCTGGGCTCGGTCGGCATGGTCGCCTGACGCGATCGGGCGGCATCGTCGTGGCCGGGAATCACTCGGGCGGGCGGAGGTTCACCTCCGCCGCCTGCGGCCGAGGGCCAGTATCGCGCCGGAGAGCACGAGCCCGGCCGCGCCGGGCGCGGGGATGGTGACGGTGTAGATCGCGCGGTCGTAATGGAAGGAACTGTCGCCCGCGAAGATCACCCAGAACGCGGCGGTGGTGCCGTCGAAGCCGTGCTCGTCGAATACGGCGGCGATGACTCGCTTGCCGTCGAGAGTGTCGCCGGGGCCGATCAGCCGTTGCATGGTGCCGCCGTAGTTGGTGTAGATCACGTCGTTTCCCGCTTGGAAGATGAGCGTGTTGTTCTGGTAGTCCAGCGTTCCGATACCGCCATAGGTCGCCGACGAGCCGTCGGGCGGGGCCATCGTTTCATCGACGAGCTTGTCGATCCCGCTGCCGGTCTTGATGTAGATGCCCTCGATGTTGTTGTCGGTGTAGGCGTTGAACACGGTGTTCGCGCCGGCGGGGCGAACGTATTGCGGGAAGGCGAGCCGGTGCCCGTCGGGATCGACATCGTTGGAGTCCATAATCTTGGTCAACTGCCCGCCCTGGCTCCGAAAGATACCGGCGTGGCCGTTCGATGTGGCGGCGGTGAAGCAGGTGGCGTCGCCGTCGAGACGCCAGTCCACGAAATTGCTGAACGTCTCCGCGTGCCCCGGCGGGCTCATGGTCTTGTCGGCGATCACCTCGAATGTATCGCCTCGCCGTCGATAGATGCCCGGCTGATGCGTGGCCATACCCTCAGCGCCGAACACTACATCGGTTCCCGACACGTCATGCCTCGGCGTGTTGACCGCGAAGTCTTCACCCGAATTCGGCAACTTGAATGTGTTGTCGACCAGCGTGCGCAGAGAAGTTCCATCGTGCCCGTACAAGCCGCCGCGCGTCGTTCCCGCGCCGAAGAAGCTGAGCGTGCCGCCGCCCACGTCGTTGCCGGGCAGATGGAAAAAGATGTCTTGGCTGAACTTCTCGTTGGAATCGGGCAGGTTGGTATTCCGGTCCGCGATGACGCGCGTCAGTTGCCCGATGCTGTCGTACACGCCGTAGCGGAATGCCGAGTCGCTTCCGATGAACGCGACGCGGCCGTTCTCGATCGAGACAGTCGAAAAGCCGGTATAGGTCTCAAAGCCGCTCGGCACCGGCGTGTCCGTGTCGACAATCTTGGTGAATCTCCACGGCTGGGCGAGGGCGGCCTGGCCCGCGGCGAGCATCGAGAGTGAGATGAGCAGGCGTTTCATCGGATGGCCCCGTTCATGCACGTGCTCTGGGTGGCGTGGCCAACCTGTTGGCCACGCTCTTTCGTTCTCGCGCCCGCGCCGAGTTCGTCGTGGTCAAGCCCGCAAAGCCGGGCCTTGACCACGCCACCCGGAGCCGGTGACGCCCCACGCCGGCGGGGACTGCGGGGGCACGGCAAGACACGCCCTCTCTCGCGGTCGGGCTCCTGATCGGGGCACGCCGCCGGCGCGCATGGCCCCCCCCAAGTGGAACATGCCACGGGATCGCGGCGGGTGCCATAAAAATGGGCCGGGAGGGTAAAGACTGGGAGAGGACGCGCGAGGAAATGCACGTGGTCAAGGCCGCAAAGCCGGCCCTTGACCACGCCACCCGGAGCTGAGCCACCCGGAGCCGAGCCACCAAGATCGTGATCAAGCCCGCAAAGCCGGGCTTGGACACGGCACCCCCATCCACCCGGAGTTGGGCTAGAGCATGAAAAGCACCGGCCGCGAGGGCGCGGTCGGTGGCGGCGGCGTGGGTTTGAGATCGCTGATTACTGCAGGTTCACCGGCATGACGACGTACATGAACTCGGTGCCGGACTTGATGAGACCGGGCTTGTTGGAGGCCTTGAGCTCCATGATGACCTCGTTCTCGGGGATGACCTTGAGGGCGTCGGTGATGAAGGTGGGGTTGAAGCCGATCTCGATGTCCTCGCCGTCGTAGTTGGCGACGTCGACGTTGATCTGGGCCTCGCCCATTTCGGGGGCGCGGCTGGAAAGTTCGAGCTGCTTCTTCTTGCCGCTGAACTTCAGGCGCACGCCGCGTGACTCCTCGTTGGTGAGGAGAGCGGCGCGTCGGACGGCGGAGGCGAGGACGTCGCGGTCGAACGAGATCTTCTTGTCCTGGTCGCGCGGGATGACGTCGTCGTAGGGGGGGAAGCTGCCCTCGACGAGGTTGCTGACCAGGACGGCCCGCCCGGGGTCCTTGTCGGTGCCGAAGGAGAAGAGCACCTGGTTGTCCGTCACGGCGACGTGCACCGGCTCATCGCCGTCGCGCACGAGCTTCTGGAACATGCCCAGGGCCTTGGTGGGGACGATGCAGGAGGCGGCTTTGGCGTCTTTCTCCGCGGGGCCGGGGAGCGTGATGCGGCAGAGGGCCAGGCGCCTGCCGTCGGTGGCGACCATCTCGAGCTTCTTGCCCTCGCGTTTCAGGAGCACGCCGTTGATCGCGTAGCGGCTGGTTTCGCGGGCGGTGGCGAAGATGGTGCGGGCGATGACGGTGTTGAGGGTGCCGGCGGACTGGGTGAAGACGGCCTTGGCCTTGGGGGTGCTGGCCGAGCCGGCGACGGCGTCGTGGAAATCGGGGATGGGGGGGAACTCGGCGGGGGCGTAGGTGAAGACCTTGAAGTGGGCGTCGTTGCCGCGGATGTGGGCGGCCTGGTCGTCGGCTTCGATGGTGAGCGTGGGCTCCTGGTCCTCGGCGGAGACGATGGCGCGGAGCTTGTCGGCGGGGATGAGGGCGTCGCCGGGCTCGGAGACATCGACCTGCGACAGCTTGAATCGCAGGGCGATTTCCGCGTCGGTGGCGGAGAGCGTGAGCTCGCCGACCCCGCCGGACTTGGCGGCGTGCAGGTGGATGCAGGAAAGCTGGACCCGCGGGGAGCGGGCGGCGACGGCGCCGGAGACGGTGTTGATCGCGTCGAGCAACGCGGAGCGATCGCAGATGACCTTCATGGGCCTACACTCCGTTCAATTAGGTGCCACAGTGTACCGGTGTGGTAGGCTGGTGGCGTGGCGATTGAGGGGTTTCACGCCGTCCGTTGATGTGTTTGGGACTGCCGTCGGGAGCGACGGGACCAGGAACGGGCGGGGGGAGCCCCGACCGGGCGTGGTGACTGCTGGCCGCGCCGGAGTGGAATCCGCTCGACCGACACCCGTCGGGCGGGGCGTTTCGGCGTGATTTGGCCGTGACGCGGGGTTGGGTGGGGTTGAATCGAGGCGGGGCGGCCGGCTGGTCGTTCCGTAGGGAGTGCTTCCTGATGTCATTCGAAGCCGCCGTTCACGCTCAGGCCATCGAGATCGACCGGCTTTCGCTGGAAATGTGCGCCGCCTCCGGGACGGGGCACCCGTCGAGCGCGATGAGCATCGGCCACCTGGTGACGGTGCTGATGTTCCACACCATGCGCTGGAGCCCGGACTACCCCGATTACCCGACCAGCGATCGCCTGGTCTTGAGCGAGGGTCACGCGGTGCCGGCGGTGTATGCCGCGGCGGCGAAGATGGGCGTGATGGTGGGCAAGGACCCGCAGAGCCGTCGCAAGCTGACGCTGGACGACCTCAAGACCCTGAGGGCGGCGAACAGCGTTCTGGACGGGCACCCGAACCCGATGGAAGGTTTCCCCTTCTTCGACGCGGCGACGGGTTCGCTGGGCCAGGGGCTGTCGATCGCGGCGGGCCTGGGCGAGGCGGCGGTGCTCGACGGCAACGACCGGCGCGTGTACTGCATCATCGGCGACGGCGAGTCACGCGAGGGCCAGATCGCCGAGGCGCTCGATTACCTCATCGACCGCAAGCTCGCCAACGTCCTCCCCATCTTCAACTGCAACGAGTACGGGCAGGCCGATCGCGTCAGTTCGCAGCAGTCCGCGGAAACCATCACGGCCAAGCTGACGGCCCTGGGCTTTGAGGTCAAGAACATCGACGGGCACAACCCCGCCCAGATCAAGGGCGCGTTCGACGCGTTCATCGGCGGCAAGGGCAAGAAGCCCATGGCCGTCGTCGCCAGGACCGTGAAGGGCTGGGGTGCGCCGTCGCTGCACGGGAGCGGCTGGCACGGCAAGCCCGCGACCGGCGACCAGCTCAAGCGCGCCCTGTCGGAGCTCGACGAGAAGCGCGTCGAACTCACCAGCGCGCTGGCCTCCAGCGATTCGTTCACCATCGACCCGCCCAGCGAGTACAAGGCGCCGGAGCCCAAGACCGGTGAGATCGGCACGCTCTCGGCCTACATGAAGAAGAACGACATGACCGCGCTGCTCCAGGGCGGGAATCTCGCGACGCGCCGCGCCTACGGCATGGCGCTGCGGGCCCTGGGCCACGTCAATGAGCGCGTCGTCGTCCTCGACGCCGACGTCTCCAACTCCACCTTCGCCGACACCTTCAAGAAAGACCCGTCGCTGGCCGATCGCTTCTTTGAGTGCAAGATCGGCGAGCAGAACATGATCTCGGTGGCGGCGGGCCTCTCGGCGGCGGGCAAGGTGCCGTTCGTCTCGACCTTCGCCAAGTTCATCACCCGCGCCTACGACCAGATCGAGATGGCGATCAACAGCGGCGCCAACCTCAAGATCGTCGGGAGCCACGCGGGCATCACCCTCGCGGCCGACGGGCCCAGCCAGATGGCCCTCCCCGATGTCTCGTGGTTCCGCTCGTTCACGACGATCAAGGACCACCGCGGCAACCCCGGTTGCTACATCCTCCAGCCGTCGGACGCGTATTCGGCCTGGGCCCTCACGAACGTGATGGCGGAGTACGAGGGCGCGTGCTACATGCGGACCCTGCGCCCGGACACGGAGTTCCTGTACTCCGACGACGTGGTGTTCAACCTCGGCGGGTTCGAGGTGCTGCAGGAAGGGCGGGATGTGGTGCTGTGTGCCGCGGGGTACATGGTGCACGAGGCCAACAAGGCGATGGAGCTCCTCGACAAGGCGGGGATCTCGGCGACGCTGGTCGACCTGTATTCCTTGCCGTTCGACGCGCCGGCGCTGCTCGACATCATCGGGGCCAACAACGGCTACGTGATCACGATCGAGGACAACTACGGCGGCGGCATCGGCTCGGCGGTCTCCGACGCGCTCACCGAATCGGGCGACGCCTTCAAGCTCACCCAGCTGCACGTCAAGCGCATCCCCAAGTCCGCCAAGACGCCCGAAGAGCTGCTCTCGATGTGCCAGCTGACGGCGGCGGACATCGTCAAGGCGGCGATGAGCCTCTTGCAGGTGGCGTGAGCGATCGGTTGCGGCACGCAGAGGTTTGAATCAGTGAGTGAAGCTCATCAACCCCCGCCAAGAGCGGGGGTTTTTCATTCGAGGTCTGCGGACTTGAAGCGCCAGCCTTTTTCCGGCTGCGGGGGTCGCTCACCTTTCCGGGAGTACAGGCGGAGCGCGCCCAGCGAGGTGTGCTCGCGTACTTCGGTGATCGTGATCTCGGCGTTGGTCTGCCCAGCGATGCTGTAGAACATCAGGTCTTTGTAGACACCCTCCGAGTTGCCGATGTTCAATTCAACCACGCACGTGGTGACGAGCGTGATTTCGCCCGGCTCCCAATCGCGCGTCGCGAGATCGCGGACGGCGATGGCCTCGGCCTGCAGGGGTGAGGCGCGGAGGAACTGCGAATACTCGCCCGGCACCTGCGGCGGTTCCGCGGGATCAATGTCGCCCGTGCGCGGGGCCGACGGGAACCAGCGGGCGAGGTCGGAATCGCTCCAGCCGCGGTTGCATTTATTGCAGAAGTCGATCATCAGCGACCGCGAGACCAGGAAGCGGCGCGATCGCCAGTTCACAAAGTACATGCGATCATCGATATGGCTACGCCAAATCAGCTTCGGATCGATCGCGGGCTTGAGCCACAGGCCCGATTCGTCGGCCTTGGATATTTTGGCGTGATTCTCGTCGACGATTCCCAGGCAACTGGTCCAGCGGAAGGCGACGCCGCTCTCCGGCGCGAGTTTGAGCGAGAGATTCATACCCAGCCCGTCGCCGCCCGAGTATTCGCCGGCGTATGCGTTGGCCCAGTCTTCCTTGAACGGGTGCTCTCGATCGTGGAGCAGGAGTTCCGCGTCGATTGCGGCCAGGCGCGTCTCGAACGCGCCCTTTTCTTCGAGCATGCGGCGCTGATGCGTTTCGTCGCGGGTTTCCTTCTTGGGCTTGGGCGGCGCGGAGTCCTGGGCCAAGCGCGGCGCTGGCTCGGCGGGTGCTGATGGCGTGACTTGCGCGAGCGCGGGAGCGACGAGAGCGAGCAATACGTGCGGCAGGAGAGAGTGCTTAGGGCTATTCATCGCTTCGTCGGCCTTACGTTTTCACAACTGGTCCCACGGTCGAGTGTTGACATCCACGCTCCGATCCTCGGTGGATCTGACTTCGCCTGATCGGCAAGCACCTGCACGAATCGCGCTTCGCACTGATGCTCTTCCGTCCGAACGACGCGTGCGGACAGGGGTTGCTTCGAGTTAACCATGTGGAAAGCCAGGCCGCGCACAACCTGATCGGCCGATCCGGCGTCGAGCGTGAGTGTGCCGTGCATGGCGAGTTCGCCGGATTCCAATCGCTCGGTGCTGACATCGCTGACCTTTACGACCCCGGCATCGATCGGGTCGGTGAGCAACAGGCGCGCGAACTCCGCGGCAACTGTCGGCGGCGTGGTCGGTGCTCTCTTGCCGAGATCATCGCGATGGAGCGGGTAGACCCAGAAATCGCGCTTCGCGAGCGTGCCGGCGTTGTAGGAGTTGCAGAACTCTTCAAGTTTGGAGCGGGCTATTAGGTATCGCCGTTCTCCCCAGCGCACGAAGTACATCTCGCTGTCGAGAGTTTGCAGTGCGCTCGGTTGGGGCTGGTCGACCAGTTTAAGGCTCACCCCAGTCGCGTCGGCGAGAATGATGTCGCCGGTGTTGATCTCCCACGTGGAATAGCACCCCTCGCGAATGAAGGCAATGCCGGATCGCGGCGCGAGCGAGACGATGGTGGTGACGCCCGTCAGGCCGCACGAATACTCACCCGCCCACTCGTTGGCCCACGCGTCGCCGCCCTTGGCGGGAGTCTCGACGAGCTTCCGCAGTTCGGCGTTGATCGCGTCGCGGCGGCGTTCGAATTCGGGCATCAATTGCTTGACGCGCTCGGGGCCGGATGCCACGGGTTGCTCTTGGGGCTTGCTCGGCGGCGGATCGTCGTACTGCGCCAGCGCCGGCGCCGCGACCAGCAAGGTCAGTGCAAGTCCCACGCACTTCACGCGCTTCGTTGCGCACCGCACGCCGGTCGGCTCGCCGCGGCTCATGTGAACCTCCAAGCGCTAAACCTGAACTCAGCCTATCGCACACGCGTGCGTGGAACAAGACCGAAAATCGCGACGCGATCGCTCAGAACGCCCTTCGCGTCGGGTTTGCCACGATGTTGTCGCGCCCCAGGATGAGGAAGTCGGCGATCTCGACGGCCTCCTGGAAGCTCTCCTTGGCCTTGTCGTAGTCGGCGCAGTTGGGGAGCACCTGTCCCTGCTGCAGGTGTTCGATGGTGGGGATGGCGTCGCCGCAGACGAGGGTCGTGGCGCGGGGTTCTTCGAGGAGCAGGCCGCAGGTGCCGGGCGAGACGCCGGGGAGCGGGAAGATGTCGACGTGGTCGGCGAGGTGATCGGGGGCGGGCTTGCAGCGTTGGAGGATGACGATGTCGCGCTCGATGGCGCCGCGGATCGGGTCGTCCTCGTCGCCCGGCGCGTCCTGCGCGATGCGGCGGAGCGTTGACGCGAGCATGACGCCGACGCGTTCGCGCTCGTCGTTGTGGATCCACCACGTCGCGTCGTCGAAGAGATCGAGGGCGCGGCGGGCGTCGGGGCGGAAGGACGTGAGGAAGACGTCGGTGACGGCCGCGGGAGAGAGCTTGGCGCGTTCCTGCAGGCGGGCCGCGAGGGCCTGGGACGGCAGGCCGGGATCGACGATGATCACGCGGTCGCGGGTGCGCACGAGCGTGGTGGTGGCGTGCCCGGTGCGGACGGGTTCCTTTTCGCCCCAGAGCGGGTGAGCGGAGAGGGCGCCGATGCTGACGATGCGATAGTCCATCACTCTCCCCGTGGGCGGTCGTCGCGCAGGCGCTCGAGGGCCGGGTGACGCTGGGATTTCTTCTGACGAAGGATCTCGATGACGGCGGGCGGCACCATCGTGGAGAGGCCCGACAGGTCGTTGCCCATCGCGGTGATCTGCTTGATGAGGCTCGACGAGGTGTACGCGAAGCTCTGGCCGGCGACGACGAACGCGGTCTCGAGCCCTGCGACCTCGCGGTTGGTGACGGCCTGCTGGACTTCGTATTGGAGGTCGGAGAGGTTGCGCACGCCGCGGAGGAGGATGGTGGCGCCGATGGAGCGTGCGAAGTCGACGGTGAGGCCGGAAAACGCGCGGACCGTGACGGGAGCATCGCCCGGGTGTTGCGTGACGAGTTCCTTGACGAGTTGGGAGGTGAGGGAGAGGCGTTCCTCGGCCGAGAGGAGCTGGTCCTTGCCGGGGTTTCGGCCCACGGCGACGACGAGTTCATCAAAGAGCCGCCGCCCGCGCTGGATCACGTCGAGGTGCCCGAAGGTGATCGGGTCGAAGGAGCCGGGAAAAACGGCCAGGTGCTTGCTGGTCATTGGGGGAGTGTAGGGAACGGGCCGCGGGGCGCTCAGGCGCGCCTGCACCGGTCGGCGCGGAGAAAACGTGGGTGCAAAGGTGCAATCGGAGCCCCAAGAGCGGGAGAAGGTGTAAAAACTCGGGGAAGTGGAGGAAAACCGACTCCGCGCCAAGGGGTTGCCCGTGTATATTCGATGAACAGCCGACCTCCCGAGAATCGCTGATTCTCGGACCCGCCGGTACCGCCGGCGGCTCGTGGGCGGGGGTCTTGGAAAGGGTGTGAGCGATGAAGCACAATGCACGTGTTCTGGGTATGACCGCCGCTCTGGCCGCGCTGGCCGGGTGCTCGGTTCAGAGTCAACAGACGGCCGGGATCGACGCGGGCCGCCCCGCGCCCATGCGGCTTTCGGCCCTCGGCGGCGCGCCGGAAGCCCCCGCGGCCTCGGTGACAGCGCCTCCGATCGACCTGACCGACGGGAGCGTCGCCCAGGTTTCGTTCGCGGAGATGGAGATCATCGACACGCGGACGTTCCCCAAGCAGATCGATGTCACGCCGGGCGACGGCAAGCGGCGCGTGAAGGAGATTCTCCCGCCGCACACGCGCCCGGCCAAGATCAAGCCCGACATCGCGGGCGAGGTCGTCGGCGCGGTGCTGGAAGAGGCGCGGACGATCCCCGACGCCAAGTTCCCCGGCATCGCGGCCACGCCCTGGACCCCGCCGGACCCGACCCTCGCGGTCGGTCCCGGCCACATCGTGTCCACCGTGAACATGGACATCGCCTGGTACACCAAGAGCGGCACCCTGCAATTCCAGAGCCGCCTCGACAACACCGGCAGCCCCGGTTTCTTTGAGGGGGTGGGCGCCGGCGGGTTTACCTTCGATCCCAAGTGCTTCTATGACCACTACTCCGGGCGATTCATCGTGCTCGCCCTTGAGGTCTACGACCCCAACCAGGCGTGGTGTACCTTCGCGGTCTCCGACGACTCGGACCCCAACGGCGTGTGGTACAAGTACCGCACCAACGCCGTCGTCACGGTCGGCAGCGATACGTTCTGGGTCGACTACCCCGGCTTCGGTTATGACCAGGACGCCTACTACATCACCGGCAACCTCTTCGGGCTGAACAACGGCGGGTTCGCCGGCGCGTTCTTCCGCGTTCTTCCCAAGGCCCCGCTCCTCACCGGCGGCACCGCGGTCATCAAAGACCTGCGCGACGGCAATACCTACAGCGTCCAGGCCGCCCAGACCTTCGGAACCGCCCAGGCCCAGTACTTCGTCACCGACGAGTCGACCACCCAGATGCGAATCATCGCGGTGCGCAATGCGCTGACCACGCCGACGCTGTCGACGACCTTTGTCACCGTGCCAAGCTTCGCCTATCCCTCCAGCGGCGCTCCCAACCAGGGCGGCGGCACCGCCGACGTCCTCGACGGACGCATCATGAACGTCCACTGGCGCAACGGAAAGCTCTACGCCGGGCACGGCGTGCGCATCAGCTCCAAGAACCAGGCCCGCTGGTACGAGTTCAACACCAACAATTGGCCCACCAGCGGCTCGGTCACGCTCAACCAATCCGGCAACGTGGACGGCGGGTCGGGCGTCCACACCTGGTTCCCCGCCCTTTACAGCAACAAGTTCGGCGACGTGGGCATCGTCATGGCCCGCTCCTCTTCGACGACCTATTGCAACGTCGCGTACACCGGGCGCAAGGCGACCGACGCCGCGGGAACCATGGGCGCGCTCCAGCAGGCCGCCATTGGCAACGCAACCGCCAGCGGACGCTGGGGAGACTATTTCGACATCGCGATCGACCCGGTGAACGAAGCGACCTTCTGGCTCATCGGTGAATACCAGACCGGGGGCGGCTGGGGCACCTGGATCAGCAGCTTCAACATCTCGTATTGCCCCGCCGACCTCAACAAGGACGGCTTCGTCAACGGCGATGACTACGACCTCTTTGCCGACGCCTTCGACGCGGGCCTCCCCGCCGCCGACTTCGACAAGAACGGCTTTGTCAACGGCGACGACTACGACGCCTTCGCCGCCGCCTTCGACGCTGGGTGCTGAGAGGAACGCATCAGGCATCGGGCTTCCGTGCCAAGCCAAGGAGAATAAGGCCAAAGGTCGAACACGAAGACGCTCGAAACTCGATCCACCAAGGCCCGGGGCGACCCGGGCCTTTTTCATGCGCGCCCCAACAAACGACGTGGCCGGGCACTCGGGCCCGGCCACGCCTCAAACCACTCTCTCCTCGCGCGTCGGTCCTCTCCTCCGTGCGCCCGACGCACGCGCGGTTCAGCAGCCGCTCTCAAAGTGCCCGGCGAACTCGTCGTAGTCGTCCCCGTTCACGAAGCCGTCGTGGTTGACGTCGGCGGCGGGGTTTCCGGCCTCGAAGTCGCTGGCGAAGGCGTCGTAGTCATCGCCGTTGACGAAGCTGTCGTTGTTGTAGTCGCCCGGACAATGCAGGATCATCCACACCGAGCCACCGCCGTCGGCGACGTACAGCGTGGGATTGCCGAACTTGGCGAACGGCCCGTGGGCGACGAACATCGGATACGCCGCGCCGGGCATCCCCGCGACGAAGGGCTTGACGACGCCGTTGGGAAGCACGATGTCGATCCGTCCGCGCGTCAGGTTGCACGCGTACAGCCACGGCCCGAAGTACGGATCGCCCGGGCCGAACGCCAGGCCCTCGAGGTCCGGCTGGAGCACGGCCAGGGGCGGCATCATGATGCCTTGCGGCGTAATCGCAAAGACCTGGCCCGTCGCGTACGAGCTGACCCACAGCAGGTTCGGGCCATAGCCCGTCGCGCCGCCCGACACGTCGAACGTGAAGTAGCGCGGGTCAAGCCCCGCCAGAGGGCAGAAGATTGCCGCACCACCGGCGGGATTGACGCGGAAGATGCAGTCCGTCCCGTCCATGCCCCAGTCGCTGATGTACATCATGCCGCCGTATTGGAAGCCCGGCGTGCGGTCGAACTGGAGCTGGGCCGAGCCGGGGTTGCCGGGCGACGGCGCCCACGGGATCCACGGGCCGCCGGGCATCACCTGGATGAGCGGCGCGCCGCCCATCTCAGAAACCCATTCCATGACCGGACCGCCGAACAGGCCACGGGTGGGCGGGAGCGCCATCCCGCCGGGGAGGAAGACGTTGGCGACCGGGCCGTCGATGTCGGTGCCGAACGCGCCGGTGGGGAACAGGCCCGCGAACGACGTGTACGGGAAGACGTTGCCCATCGGATCAACGAGCTTGACCTGGTTGCCGGCCAGTTCGGCGATGAGCATCCAGCCCATGTGCGCGCCGAAAGGCGCGTCGATCACGCCGAACTTGGGCGAGGCGAAGGGCTGCTGGCCCGCGGCCTGTCCGGCGAACGGAAAGATCGAGAGCCCCGGCGGAACAATGATGCTCTGGGCCGCCGCTCCGGCGCAGAGCAGGAGCGCGGCCGCCGCGCCGATACGAATCGTGTGTGTCATCGAACACCCCCTTGCGGGCGTTCCGACGGAGCGCCCGCAGACAGTTCCTCGCGGAATGCGGGGAGCGCGCGACGCTACGCGGCCGGGCCGGGTTGTCAACGAACGAGCCTTGTTTTCACGGCGGTTTGGAGGGAAAGGCCCATGGATGAAATCGTCCACTCGCACGCATGCACACGCCGCGCACGCGCTCTCGCGATCCGTGCCGTCTCTTAACCGCAAACAGCAAGCGATCAGAATGCCGCACGCGGCTCAACCCAGCATCTCGTTCATCGACGCGCGTTCGATTCGCGCCTCGATAGCTCGATCAGGATCGCGTGCTTCATCAGCGTGCCCGCGGCGGTGCTGGCGGCCGCCAGGACCCCCGGCCATCCGTCGCGCCAGCTCTGCTTCGCCACCATCTGCTTCAGAAATGCGCCGATCGGCGACGTCACCAGCTTCCGCACGCTCCCGCGCCGGCCCTCGGCCTTCATCGACGCGGCCATGATCCGCGCGTGCGACGCCTGCTTGGCAAGAAACTCCGCAAAGCTCGCGATCGAATCGTGACGCATGTCGCCGCCGAGCTGCTCGGTGCGCCCGCGCTGTCCGCCCGCGCTCGCTCCCGGAGTCTCGCCGACCTTCTCGCGCAGCTCCATGCGATCGTGCGGGTCAAGCCCGGTCCAGTAGGCGCGCTCGCGCCGCACCAGGCGCAGCCGCCATTCGGGCTGCCACGCGAAGTTGAGCGGGCGATCGTCGTAATAGACCTTGCGGTTCATCCAGTAGCCGTCGATCCCGTCGTTGGGTGAACCGAGCACGCGCGAGACCTCGCGCGAAAGCTCGGGCAGGAGCGATTCGTCGCTGTCGAGCGCAAGGACCCACGGCTGCGTGCAGGCCTCGAGCGCCTTCTGCTTGGTCGCGACAAAGCCCAGCCAAGGCGAGCGGATGACTCGCGCCCCGAAACACTCCAGGATCTCGATGGTGCGATCGGTGGAGCCTGAATCCACGGCGACGATCTCGGCGGCGAGCGGCCTCACCGATTCCAGTGTGCGCGCGATGGTGCTCTCGTTGTTCTTGCACACGATCGCGACCGAGAGGGGGAGCATCGCGGGATGGTAACCGACGGGCGCGGCGGACACCACGCGGGCTGCAGAGAAGAGAGAATGCGGAGGCCGCGAAGGGCACAGAGAAGGCAGCAAACCGTAGAAACCGAAGGAAGAAAGCCGAAGCTGTCATCAACGGGGAGAAGTTGAAAGGCGGGGGAGGCGTCCATGTGGCCGGGCGGAATTGCTCACACGCGCTCATTCGCGACCAGTTTGCAGCGACTCGGCCACCCGCCGCCGATATCCTCTTTTGCTTCGCCTCTTCGCCACACTGCCTCTTTGCCTGTTCTTCTGCCTTCCACTTCGTCTCTCCGTCTCTTTGTCTCTCTCTTCTCCCATGTACCACGGCCCGCAGGATCTTTCGAACGCCGATTCCGTCTGCCGCCTGTTCGATGCAGGCGCGCAGGCCAATTTCGCCGCGCGCTGCCGTCGCGGCTCGTGTGACGTGATCCACCCGCCCGGCGTGCTCATCGCGACCGGCGACCTCCACGACAACCCGCTCAACCTCGCCAAGCTCGTTCAGCTCGCGGGCATGGACCGCGCCGACGCCGATTCCGACAGCGTCTCCCACCTCCTCCTCCACGAGGTCATTCACTCCGACCGGCTGATGAACGGCATGGATTTCAGCTACCGCGCCCTCGCCCGCGTCGCCGACCTCAAGGCCCGCTTCCCCGAGCACGTCCACGCGCTCCTGGCCAACCACGAGCTCTCGCAGATCAAAGGAGCGGGGATCGTGAAGGACGGCGTGCGCGTCGTCGAGGCCTTCAACGACGGCGTCGCCCAGGTCTTCGGCGACGGGGCACCGCGCGTCAACGAGGCGATCTCCCGCTTCGTCCGCTCCATGCCCCTGGCCCTGCGCTGCGCCCACCCGCACGGCCTAGGCGACATCCTGTGCGCTCACAGCCTCCCCTCGCCCGGCGTCATGGGCCGCTTCGACACCACCATCCTCGATCGCGAATTGACCGAGGAGGATTACGAGCCGCGACGCGGGACGGCCCATCTCATGGTGTGGGGGCGCGGCTACGACGCCGAACAGATCGAGGATCTCGTCGAACGTTGGGGCGTGCGCCTCTTCGTGCTGGGGCACGAAAAGGCCGAGCACGGCTCGATCGTCATCCCGCCGTGCGCGCTGGTGCTCAACAGTGACCACGACAACGGCGTGTACCTGCCGATCGACTTGGCCGATCCGCCCGACGCGGTGCGTGCCGCCATGATGGTGAAGCCCCTCCGCCCGCCTGAAGTGATCGAGGATTAGACCGAGCGGGGCGGCACAACTCTCATGCTGCGTTCCAGCTCTCTTTTTGTTCAGCGTCACTCCTTCAATCGCTGGACACCACGATCGAGGGTGGAAGCGCGGTGTCGGACGGGTCCCTCATCGGAACAAGCCTCCGCGAGCCGAGCGGCCTGACCTCCGCGTCTTTGCGTCGGAACGCCCCGGGATCCCACTCGAACAGGTACTCACGTCCCGACCACAAGCGACCGTGATACTGCACCTTCGCACGCAAGATGGGCTTTCCGTTCGGAGTTCGCCCCAAGAACTCAGTGCCCAGGGCGGGAGTCCCATCCCATGCGTGAAAAATCGGCGTCCACGAATCTCCGTTGTCCCAATCCAGTGCCACTTCTCGATGATCTACATCGGTGATTCGAAACACCGGCCGCTCCAGTCCTCCGAATGCCAACTGGTAGCCCAGCGATTCCCGGCGCGGGCCGATGACCTCGCGCTGTCCGATCAGGAAGAACGTGATGCTGACGCGGCCGTTTGAATGCTCCACGCGCCAAGGCCAAAGCACCACATCGTCCGAAGGTCCCGCCCATGCCTCATCGATTGGAGTCTCCAATTGCCAAGAGCCCGCGCACGCGCCGAGAAGGCTCGCCGCGATGCTTGCGATGATGACCAGCACGCCCCGAAGGCCTCGCGAGCTTGCGTTCATGGCGGTCTCCTCGATGACGCGCAGTGTACCGACCGCGCTCCACGCACTCCCAACGCCTGCTTTCCACGCCCACGATGCGTGAGTCCGTGAGCGAGTCGAGCTGCTTGCCTTTCCGAGCCTCCGATTCGCATCGAAGGGATGCTGATCGGCGGCGTGGTACAGGCGAGTCCACGAGCGCAGGGTCGCGCCGCCCGAGAAGCGTCGCCCAATGCATCACCAAGCTCGTTACCCGGACAAGATCGGCACGGGCGCCAGGGTGACCGGCCCTGTCGGCTGCAGCGAGATTCCGAGCACACGCAACGACTCTGGCCGCCACTCGAAGGTGTACGACCGTCCTCTGATGAGTGCCCCATTGTACTTCACCGAGGTTCGTGCGATTTTGCGGCCGTCGGTCGTTTGCGAAACACGATTGAATGCCATCGTGTGGCCCGCGCTTTGGGTGCTCGGGATGTAGCCCCACCCGGGGTCTCCGTTGTCCCAGTACACCTCGACTTCCCGCCCATGTTCGTCGCGAAGACAGAATGCCGAGGTTGGATCGCCGGGACGCACATTGAAGAACACATCTCCCAGCTTTGAACCGATCGTGGCGATAGCGCTTTCCTCGCCGATGATCTCGAAAGTGATGCGGAAATCACGCTCCGAAGAGTCGACGCGCCGCGGCTCGCAGATGAGCTCCTTCGCCCCGCTCGCAGCGGGCGCTTCGCGCGGAACATCGGCACGCCACGCACCTCCATGAGGACTGTTCGTGCACCCGCCCAAGACCCCCACGGCCAGGCTCATGAAAGCGAGTAGCACACACCGAAGGCCCCGCGAGCTTGCGTTCATGGCTGTCTCCTAGAAGACGTGCAGTGTACCGACCGCGCTCCGCGCACTCCCAACGCCTGCTTTCCACGCCGACGATGCGCGAGTCCGCGAGCGAATCGTGGCGCTCGATCTCAAGCGACGCCACCAGACTCCTCGCTCCCTGTGCCATGTGTGTTGTACCCCGTACCCCGTGAACCGGCGCCTCATCCCCTCCGCCCGATGAACAAGTGCGACGAGACGCCGTCACCATGCGTCCTTCACGTGCCATGTCTCTCCCGCTCGTCTACACTCGCCGCCGTGGGAGACGCCCCTTTTCCATCCGGTAACGCTCCATCCGGCAATACCTCGCCTGCGCCGAGCGGCAACGCGCCGAGCTCCAGCGCCCCCGGCGCGCTGGCGCCCGTTCCCTGGGCCCCCGCCCTCCGCGGCAAATTCATCGTCTTCGAAGGACCCGACGGCTCGGGAAAGTCCACCCAGCTCCGCCGCTTCGTCGAGCTCATCACCATCTCCGGCGTCGGCGTCTGCGAGGTCCGCGAGCCGGGCGGCACCAAGATCGGCGAAGCGATCCGCCAGGTGCTCCTCCAGCGCGACCACGACTGCATGACCCTCCGCTGCGAGATGCTCCTCTACATGGCCAGCCGCGCCCAGCTCGTCGAGCAGCGCATCCGCCCCGCGCTCGCCCAGCACCAGCTCGTCGTCGCCGACCGCTTCGTCACCTCGACCGTCGCCTACCAGGGCGCCGCCCAGGGCCTGCCCTACGACGAGATCGCCGCCGCCGCCAGGATCGCCGTGGGCCAGAGCGTGCCCGACCTTGTGCTGGTCTTCGACGTGGACGAAGAGACCGCGGCCCAGCGCGCCGGGATCGTCGCGCCAAAGTCCAAGGGCAAGCGTGCCGACAGCGCGACCTCGTCGCTCTTCGCCGATCGGATGGAGGACCGCACCCGCGAGTTCCGCCGCCACGTACGCCAGAGCTACCTCGACCAGGCCCAGGCCGACCAAGCCCATTTCCGCGTGATCAACGCCGCCAACGGCCCCGACGAGGTGTGGCGTTCGCTGGTCGACACGATGGAGAAGTGGGCGCTCGGTCTGGCCGCACCCGGATCGGCCTGATCGCCGCGGCCCGAAACCCCGCGAACTCGACGCTCAATCCCTCGCGCGCCCGAGCCGATCGGGTATTCGTTCGACTCGCAAACGGATGTGTCTTCGATACATCGGAACCGTGTCCTTGTCGCGTGGCCGATCAATCATCCAATCGCACAAAATCTTCAAACTGCACTCTGATTGGCGCTAGTCCGGTGGCGAACCGCCGCCAACGCGAGATCGCAATGACGAGGCGCAGTCGAACCGGCACTCATCCAGCACCCACGCCGGCGCGGTGTTCGTGGACATCATGATCTCAACAGCGTCCTCGCGGCAGTTCGAGCAGGGCGTGTGCTCATACAAGAACAGCATCGGCTCCAAGCACTCGGGCGTTTTGTTGGTGGAAAACACCTTGAGAAGATCGTGTCCAACCCCATGCAGATCGTGGATGTCTACATCGGGACGCAGCGCCCCCATGAGCAGCGCCGCATCACCCGCCTGAAAGTTCTTCTTGAGCAGCAAGACCTCAGAGTGCACAAACTGCCCGGCCGAGAGGCGGTCCAGGGCGAGCTTTCGCACGTCCGGATGTGCGTAGTGAGAAGCCGCCCGTTGTGCAAGGTCACGAACTCGCGTGTCCTCGTGATTCGCCAATCGCAGGAAGCAAGGGTCGAGCTCCGGCAACACGCCGTGAGTGAAAGGTCGAAGGTACCGCTGGATTCTCTCAGGATCTTCCTCGCGCGAAAGCTCGTCACGGATGGTGCGCAAGTCCGCGACTGCAGCGTATCCGCCCCAGGAGATCAGCCAGATACAAGCCCATGGTCCGGACTCGGTCCGCACCGACTCAATGACATCGCGCGCCGATATCCGGCGCATCTTGTCAGCATGACTCTCCCGAGCCTGCGCTTGAAACTGAACATTGTTGACATTGAGATAGCCGCGATCGCGCGTTGGTTCTGACTGCTCGTTGCCTGTGCCCTCCGGCTCGATCGCTCGAAGATACGCCGCGACCTCCTTGGAATGGACCGCCGCGTGTTCAAGGATGCGTCTCGCCGCGCCTTCGCCGTGCGCCTCGTCATACCAGCGGATCGGGCTGTTGTCGGCGCATCGCTCGCGGTCCGTGTCGTTGAGCGCGCCGAGGAATGACGCGACCCGAAGCAGGCCGTCGGCACCGTCAAGCTCGATGATCTCGCTGGGCCCGATCACATCGGAACTGTCCTTGCAAATGCGCAGGCATTGGTAGAGCGCCGTCCTCGCGTCGGCGCGTCCGCGGGCGGCAAGCAGCTGCGCAACGGCGCACCGCTGCGTCGCATCCCAGAAGTTCTCCGTTGGCTCGCCCAGGCGCGGAATAACGGCATCCAACACCCGCTCTCCGATCGGGTCACGAGCGATCAGGTCGAGCAACCAGGCGAATCTCCCGCACTCACACTGCGGGTCGTACTGGCGGTCGTGCAGCAGCGCGTCGATCAGAACTTCGTCCAGCCCGCCCAGTCCAAAGCGTCGAGCGTGCATGAACGCCCGCCCCTGCCCGCGGTGGAGCGCTGCTTTGAACTTGTCCGGATCGAGCGGAAGCTCGAACACTCACCGCCCCCGCGTCGGCAGCTTCCCGAACAACCGCTTCGGCGGGAGCTTCGTCGGAACGATCCCGCCCGGGAACTTGGTCGTGTCCACCTGCTCGGGCGGCGGGACGTCCTTGGCCGCCGCGGCCGCGATGCGATTCACCTTCGGCGCCTTGTCCGACGGCGCGATCTCAACCACCGGCCGCCCGCCCGCGTCCACGTCGCGCCAACGCTCCGGCTTCGGGCTCGCGATGAAGTCCGGGTACTCCATCTTCGGGATCTCGGCGTTGATGAGGTTTTCGATCTGCGTGAGCAGCTCGCCCTGCGCCGGCGTCACCAGCGCCCAGGCGATCCCGCCTCGCCCCGCGCGCGCCGTGCGCCCGATGCGGTGGACGTACAGGTCGGGGTCCTCGGGGAGGTCGTAGTTGATGACGTGGCTGACGCCCTCGGCGTCGATGCCGCGGCTCGCCAGGTCGCTGGCGATCAGCACCTCGAGCTTGCCGCCCTTGAGGGCTTCCATCACCTGGTTCCGCTTGCCCTGGCGCATGTCGCCGTGCATCGCGTGGGCCGCGATCCCGTTCTCGTTCAAAAAGCGCGTCAGCTCGTCCACCGTCCGCTTCAGGCGGCAGAAGACGATCGTGAGCGCCGGCTCCTCGTGCTTCACCAGGTGCAGCAGCAACCGCCGCTTGTCCCACGGCTGCACCGCCAGGTAATGCTGCTCCACCAGGCTCACCGTCAGCGAGCCCGACGAGGTCACGATCTTCTCCGGCTCGCGCATGTACCGCCGCGCCAGCTTTTCGATCTCCACCGAGATCGTCGCGCTCACCATGATCGTCTGGCGGCGTTCGATGGGCGGGCACAGGTCGAGGATCCGCCGGATGTCCTCGCGGAATCCGATGTCGAGCATCCGGTCCACCTCGTCCAGCACGACGAAGCGCGTCTGGCTGAAGTTCAGCAGGCGGCGCTCGTGCATGTCCATGATGCGCCCGGGCGTGCCGACGATGATCTGCGAGTCGTGCGACAGGCTCTTGGCCTGCTGGCGGATCGCCTGCCCGCCGTAAATCGTCGTGGCGCGGATCGGCGTGAAGCGCGCCAGCTCGTTGATCTCCTGCGAGATCTGGATCGCCAGCTCGCGCGTCGGCGCCAGCACCAGGCCCTGGAACGGCTCGTCCTTGTTGCACAGGTGGACCAGCGGCAGGCCGAACGCCGCCGTCTTGCCCGTCCCCGTCTTGGCCTGGCCAAGCACGTCGTGCCCGTTCAGGATCGCCGGGATCAGCCGCGCCTGGATCGACGTGGGCTTGGTGAACCCCGCCGTCTGAACCCCCTTGAGCACGCTTGAACGCAGGCCCAGGGATTCAAACGTGGAATTGGGATCGAAGATCTCGCCCGCGGCCTTCTTCATCTCGGGCGTCATCGCCGGGCGACCGTGCGCATCGGGAAGCGACTCGGGCGCCGCCTCGCCCGCGGCGCTCGCTCCGCCGGGATGCTCCGCAGGCGCGGCCGGCGGAACGGTCTGGGCTTCGGGCGCGGGATGGGCGTGGCCCTGGTCGTGGCTTTGGGGGTGGTCGGGGTTCGTTTCGTTGTTCATTCGTCGGGACTATCTGAGAAGTGGACACATGACGTGCCGCGCGAGGGCGCCGCATCGAAGGCCGCTGCGAACAGGCCGCGCGTCCCGACTTGCTCTCGGCGGGTCGCACAAGCACGCGCAACGCTCACGGAGCGTCGGCGTCGGCGGTTGATCGGCGCTGCCACGGGCGACGGGCCCGTTTGGCGCGAGCATCTGGACACGCAATCCTAGGTCGTGTCCCGGCCGGACGGTCGGGCGGCGTTGGGGATTGACCTCAGCACAACCCCACCCGATCAGGGTGCTTCTCTCGCGCATCACCGCTTTGGTGCGCAATATCGCGGTGATGCGCGAATTCTTATTGCGGCACCGGAAACCGGGCCGTTAGATTGGCGTTGTACCCGTGGAAACTCAGAGGAGTAACACCATGCCCATCACCCGTCCCGCGTCGCGCCTCGCCGCGCTCCTGCTCGCCTCCCTGGCCGGTTCCGCGTTCGCCGACGTCTCCTGGCCCCTCAAGCCCGCGCCCGACCAGCCCCTGGCCTTCGCCACCACCCTGGCCCTCGACTACGCCGCCCTCGAAGCCCTCCGCGATCTCCCGCGGATCGACGTGAACGACTTCGTGCTCCCCGACGGCACAACCACCAGCGCCCACCTCGTCCGCGTCGATCCCTTCGCGCCCGGCGCCCAGGTCGTCGTCGCCAGCGGAAACCGCCAGGCCCCGCTCGACCTCTCCGACATGGTGATCCTCTCGGGCACCATCGACGCCGATCCCGACGCCCGCGTCTTCGTCAGCTTCTCCGCCGCGGGCGTCCACGGCGTGATCCTGGACCAATCCGGCGACGCGATCATCTCCTCGGGCCCCCTCGGCAAGGACCTCCTGCCCGTCATCTATCAGATGAAGGACCTGCCCAAGGACGCGATCAACTGGATCGACAAGCCCTGCGGCCTGGATCGCCTGGTCGACAAGCGCAAGCCGCAAGTCACCACCAACGCCGACACGACCGTTGATCGCGCCGGCCCCTGCCGACTGGCCGACATCGCCGTCGAGACCGATTGGGAATACACCGCCAACATCTTCGGCGGCAACACGGCCGCCTCCGCCGCCTACGCCGTCACGCTCATGGCCGCCGACAGCGAGATTTACCAGCGCGACGTCCATACCCGCCTCCGCGTCTCGTTCCTCCGCGTGTGGAGCGACGCCAACGACCCCTACACCACCACAGACAACTACGAACGCATCTTCGAGTTCCAGGACTACTGGAACGCCAACATGACCCACATCCAGCGCCACGCCGCCCACTTCCTCGCCGGCGTCCTCGGCTCCACCGGCGGCGTCGCGTACTACCCGGGCCTGTGCCAGGCGGGATACGACTACGGCCTGTCGTCCTACCTCTCCGGCTACTTTCCCTACCCGCTGGTGGACCACAACGGCCAGAACTGGGACCTCATGGTCACGGCGCATGAGATCGGGCACAACTTCGGCGCGCCGCACACCCACGACGTCGGCATCGACGGGTGCGGCAACGGCGATTGCTCGCACGCCTCCGAGGGCACGATCATGTCCTATTGCCACACCTGCTCGGGAGGCATGAGCAACATCGTGATGAACCTGCACAACGTCATCATCAACAACCACATCCTCCCGTACCTCGCCAACGACGCGCCGTGCAACACGCTCGACGACGGCGTCGAGATCACCGGGCACCCGGGCAATCAGAGCGTCGCCCCCGGCGCCACCGCCCAGTTCAGCGTCGGCGCGATTACCAACGGAGCGGCCTCCTATCAATGGCTCCGCAACGGCAACGCGCTCTCCAACGCCGGCAAGTTCAGCGGCGTGGATACCGCCACGCTCACCATCACCGACTGCGCCATGACCGAGGCGGGCAGCTACAGCGTCGTGGTCTCCGCCGCGACCTGCGGCTCGGAGACGTCCAACGCCGCCACACTCGGCGTGAATTGCCCGGGCGATTTCAACAACGACGGATTCATCAATGGCGATGACTACGACGCCTTCGCCGAACTCTTCGACGTGGCCGACCCCGGCGCGGACATCAACCACGACGGGTTCGTGAACGGCGATGACTATGACTTCTTCGCCGACCACTTCGACGCGGGGTGTTGAGGAGGAAGGCACTTGGCATTTGGGGAAGAGACGAAGAGACGGAGTGAAGAAGGAATCAGGAAGAAGCAAACGGAAAGAGGATGCCGAGAAGAAGCCGTAGGAACAAAGGCGCAACGAGAAAGCCAAAGCGAAAACCAAAGAGAGCAATGGCCCGGTGCGAGCCGGGCCATTGTGTGCGCGATGAGGCGAACGAGCGGGAAGCGGCGGTGCGACGATGGATGCAACGTCGATGTCGGGCGCCGGCGTGGAGGCGGCGCGTGGCCGCGCGGCGTCCGAATTGGGGGCGGGCGGGGCTGGTTCAGGCCGCGGGCTTGTCGCGTCGGGCCTTGTCGATCGCGGCTCGCTGGTGCCAGCGGGCGGCCCGCACATTGGCCGGCGCGCCGGCGTCCTCGGTCCAGTCCTCGGCGTTGTTGAGACACAGCTCGCTGCCCATCGTCTTGCGATAGCCCAGCAGGCGGATCACCTCGAGCACGTCCGTCCATGTCGGGAACTGACGGGCGTTGCCCTTCTTGAACGCGTCGATCGCCATCAGGAACATGAACTGTTCCTGGTTCATCTCGCCTTCTTCGGCGGATTTCTGGAAGTCCGAGAGGCGGCGTCCGGCGCCGCGGCGGCGTTCCAGTCCGGTCTCGCTCTCGGCGTCGCGCCGGGAGGAGAAGACGCGTCGGTCGACGACCCCGCCGTCCCAGGGGTTCTGGGCGTGGAGATTGGCGTCGTTCGGCGAGCCTTGAGCCTGGGTTTGAGCGAGGTTCTCGCCGGGGCTGGCGGGCCTTTGGGGCGACGCATTGGTCGCGGGATTGCGGTCGGCGGCGTGGTTGGAGTGGTTGGAGCGGCTGGAGCGGCTGGATTGACATCCATCGCCACCGGCGCGGCGTGCGTGATCGTTCTGGTCGTGTTGGCCCATGGGCGGAACTCCCTCAAAGAGATGTTCCGCAGGATCGTCGCGGCGTCGATCAGCCTTGACGGGGGGTGGACGGCGGCGGACTAGAAGTCATCGTCGTCATCGTCGTCGTCGTCACCGGCGTCAAGATCCTCACCGGCGTCGGCATCCTCATCATCGTCTTCGAGGAAATCATCGTCTTCCTCGGATTCCTCGGCGCCGGCGGTATCGTCGTCGTCGAGCTCCTCGCCGTCAAAGTCCTCGTCTTCGTCGTCGTCATCGTCGTACATGACCGGCGACGCGGGCGCGACCAGCGTGCTCCACTCGTTCTCCAGCAACTCTTCGGCGGCGATCGCGACCAGCGTGCCTTCCATCGGTGACCTCGTCGTCAGAAACCCAACCCCAGAACCAAACCCACCGGGCGCGGGGCACTCGCCCCGGCCCACCCTCGTCGTCCCGGCGTAGGCCGCCCGGACGCTGTTTCCATGGCGCGGTACATTACAGCCCGCGCGGCCGGTGTCAACCGGGTCCCTGCCACGATCTTCGCCGCCCTCCGCCGGCGGTTCCGTCCACCCCGCCCGGTCGGAGAAATCCGAGGGGGCGGATCGGGCGACGCGCCGACCCCCGATCGGCGGCCAACAATGCCGCCATCCCGTCCCCGCCCTCCCGATTTCGTCCGCGCCGCCCCGCATGAGCACAACACCGACAACCCAGACCGGCTTTGATCCTCTCGCGGGCGTGGCGGCGGTGGTCTTTCCCGGCGCCGGGCACCTGGTCAGGCGCGAGCCTCGACGGGCCGTCCTGGTCGCGGTGGGCATCCTGGGCCTGTTCTTCGGCGGGATCTTCGTGGGCGGGATCGACGTCATCGATTCGCGCGAGGATCGGGTGTGGTTCTTCGGGCAGGCGATCGTCGGCCCGCTGGCGTTCGGCGTGGACTACCTGCACCAGCACCGCTTCAAGGTCGTCGACCCCAACGGGCGCGCCCTCCGCACGGCCCTTCCCAACGAGGCCCGTAACCCCGTCGACGGCTCGCCCCTTGCGATCAGAGTGGACCAGAACGGCGTGCCCACGGCCACCTATGTGGACGGGGGAAAGACGGTCACCATCGCGCCCGCGCGGCCGCCCAACATCAAGTCGCTCTCCAAGGTCAACGAGTTGGGCACGCTGATGGCGACGCTGGCGGGGATGCTCAACCTCATCATGATCATCGACGCCATGTTCCCGACCCTGCGGCGCGAAAACGCCTGATTGAACACCATGCACGCCGAACTGCTCACGCTCGCGCTCCGCCCGTTCATCGACCCCCTGCCGCTCCAGCGGCACTGGTGGCTGCTGATCGTGCCGGTGTGCCTGCTGGTGTCGATCGCGTACAAGGCGGTGCGAGTGACGGAGTTCAAGAACTACTGGAAGCAGGTGCTGGCGATGACGGCCCAGCTCATCATCGCGATCGTCGGGGTGTGCATCGCGGCGTTCCTGCTGGTGCAGTTCATCATCCCGCGGATCATGCCGATCGCGTGAGAGCCACGTGCAATTCGGCGTCCCGTGCGGGCGGGCTCGTCCACTCCCCGGCTGATACGCTGTGCCCGTGTCACGCCGCGCCTTGATTACGCTCGCCCTCCTGGCGCTCGCCCTCGTTGGCGTGGTGGCGCTGCGCCTGCTCGTGGGCGACGGCACGCTCGCATGGGCCGCCGACGCCGACGTGCTCGACCTGCGGCTGCGTCGCGTGGTCTGCGGGCTCATCGTCGGGGCGGCCCTTTCGCTCGGCGGCGTGAAGCTTCAGTGCCTTCTCCGCAATCCGCTGGCCTCGCCCGACATCCTCGGGCT
>JABWBC010000198.1 GCA_013360695.1 Phycisphaerales bacterium | reverse complement strand
AAGCGAGGCGGACGGGACTCGAACCCGCAACCACCGGATCGACAGTCCGGTACTCTAACCAATTGAGCTACCGCCCCTTCGACTTGTCACCCCCGCCGCGGGCGGCGTGGGCAGAGAGTGAATGTAGACCGCTCCGGGCCGCTGTCAAGTGCCCGGCGGGGTGCGGATTCAGGTCGGGAGACCCGGCGCCGACACGGGCGGAATAGGCCGCACACGCCGATCGGACCCCGTGCGGACGATCGCTCGAGCGGACCCACGCGGTTTGGTGCGTCCTGAGCCGTGCGCGAGGCAACGTTCGGCCGCTGGGCGTGACGTGGGGCGGCTCCTTGTTGGAGCGTTCGCTGGGGCGCCGGAGGGAACCCCACGCGGGGCGCGGGAGTGCCTCCGAAGCACGCGTGGTTTCCGGGCGGAACTCGTATGTGCCCGCTCCTTCCTCAGGGGCGAGCCAACGCACCTTCGACACCGGCGCGCCAATCCCGCGAGCGCTTCGACCTTGTCGCGAAGATCGCCTTTGCCGGCCCAGGAATCCCGCCTCGGGGAGGCGGGCCACCTTTGACCAACAGCTCTCGCGCGTCAATACGAGAAGTTGGCGTTGGGATCGGTGGAGCCCGGCGCCGTGCCTCCCGCGTTGCCGCTGACCGCGCCCGCGATTGTCGCGTTCACGACCAGGATGACGTTGCCGGCGACAACATCCCAGTTGGTGGAGTTGCCGCTGCATGTGTTTCTGATGATGACGCTGCCGATCGTGTCAACGTCGATGCCCCGCGCGTTGACCATGCAGTTGTTCCGTTCGATCCTGCAGTCGGAGCCGGTGGTGTGAATCCCGGCGGCCACGTTGAAAGCGCACTGGTTGTTTTCAACGATTGCGCCGGCTCCAACCCTGATGCCGTCTCCCGCGTTCTCGTGCGCGGTGCAGTCGAGAATGGTCACATAGCCAGCGCCGGCGGATTCGATTCCGTCACCGCCATTGTCATGAGAATCGCACCCCGACACGACCCCGGCGGCGGCCAGATTGATCCCATCGATCGTGTTGCGATAGGCGACGCAGTTCTTGATGACCCCAGCCAACTGGAGCACGATCCCGCTCAGCGTGCTCCCTGAGACAATGCAACTCTCAACAACTCCCGCGTTCTCAATCGAAATGCCGTTGCCGGAAACCGACTGGACGACGCAGTCCCGCACCACGGCCCGAGATTCCAGGTAAATTCCGTCGCCGCCGCAGGAGGAAACGTGAACGCGCTCGACCCTGGCGCCCAGCACCGTGGACGCGGTTCCCATGTCGATGCCTTCATCGCCCCATCCCGAGATTGTGCCGTTCTCGATGGCGACACGAGCGATGGAGGAACTGGAGCCGATCCCGTCAAGCGAGCCTGCGACGCCGACGAGGGCGAATCCGTTGAGATCGATGGTCACGCTGTTGGCCGCGATCTCGATCCCGCTCTTGCCACTCACACCCGCCATGTTGCCCGTGAGGTAGTACGAGCCGGGCTGGGTGATCTTGAACACGCTGTCGGCGTCGCCGGGTGTGTTGGTCGCGTTGATCGCGATCCGGGGTTCGACCTCGGTGAGCGTCTTGTAGGTCGAACTCACCGCGCCCGCCGGCGGATTGAGAGGACCCGCCACCAGGAGCACCGCGCCGAAGGCCGAACCAAGCACCGCCGCCGATACAATCGCCACGCGTTTCATCCCGAATCCTCTGTCGCGCCAAGGTACGGCACCCGCCGCTCCGGAATTACTCTATCTCACGCCGGGACGATTCCAAAGGCGAATTGCTGCGGGTGTCGCGAGAGTCGCACGCGCGGCACCCCGCGGCACGCGGTGCGGCGAGCAATTGAGCGATTCCCCCTATGCGAGGTCGATGAGGGACCGCCGCGGATTTGCGTCGAAAGACGGCGATGGGAGCATCGATTGACCTCCGACACCCGCCGTTCGCGATCTCGCACGGTCGGCGCGCGAGCGCATGGGACCAGGTCTCGACCCGCGCGCCGGGGCGCAAGGGTGGCGGCTCAAGTGCAAGTCCGACCGCGTTTCCACGGCCGGTGCGTTGAACGTTGTGATTCAGAGACGAGCGGCGCCCGGATCAAACGATCGGCGGTGCGATCGGGTCTTCTGCCCGATCAGTTCTGCCTGGCGATCTCGATCTGGCCCGCGGTCTGCGGCTCGAACGGATTGCCGCCCTTGCCGACATGGGCCGCGGCCTGCCACATGATCGCGCACGCTGCGGTGAGGAACGCCACGGCGATAAACGCCATCGCCGTAAAGATGTCGGGCGACGCCGCACGCTTGGCGCGACCACCCGGAAGCTGCATCCCGAACTGACTCATATCGAGAGCTCCTATCCCGGGCGGACTTAGTTGGTGCGGCTCCAGACCAGGTCGCCCTGGCCCACGGTCACCTGACGCCCGAGCGTATCGATGCGCCCGATGGCCCACTGTAGGTCGGTCTTCTCGATGATGAGATTGGCGACGAAGCTTCCGTCGCGGATGACGAAGAGCTTCATGTTCTCGCGGATGTTGCTGTTGGTGCCCACGTTGATCTTGGCGAGGGTCTTGCCCGTGGAAGGATCGGCGGTGATCTGCTCGACGCGCCCCTGGATCAGCTCGCCGGTGTAGACGAAGGGCTCGGCCGCGCCGCCGGTGCTGGCGGTGGCGGCGCCGCCGCTGTCCTGGATGCGCTTGGCCTCGGCCAACTGCTCACGCAGGGCGCGGACGGTGCTGTCGAGCACTTCGTTCTGGCTCTGGATGTCGGAGAGCTTGCTCTCGAGTCCCAGGGCCTGGGAGCGCAGATCGAGCTCGCTCTTGCGGGCGCTGGCGAGCTGGCCGCTGAAGGTTGAAAGCAGGGTCTGCTGGCTCTTGGCCAGTTCCGAAAGCTCGGCGATCTTGCCGGCGATCGACTCGCGAGCGGCCTCGGCCTGGGCCTTGCCGGCCTTGAGGTTGGCGTTCTCAGAACGAAGCTGGCTCAGCTCGACCTGGAGGTCGGCGGCCGCCTTGGCGAAGCGCGACACGGCCTCTTCCTTCTCCGAGTTCCACCGAGCCTCGCGGGTGCCCCATTCGGCCAGCGATGCGCGGGCGGCCAGAACCTCCAACTGGGCGTCGGACAGGCTCTGGGTAATCTTGTGCGCGTTCGACGCGTACGAAATCGTCAGTGCCGACAAAAACACCGCCAAAATTGCGGCGACAAAGACAAGGACCTTCGTCAGAATGTGCACACTCGGCTCCTATCGGGTTGCGCCCGCCGCACTGTAGGGCTCTCGGTCCCTCCCCGGGGACCGGCACCGGCGCGCTGGGGCCCAGATTGATACCTGAGAACCCCGGTTCGTGTCAAATCCTGACCGG
The DNA here is from genome assembly GCA_013360695.1 of Phycisphaerales bacterium. GTDB lineage: Bacteria > Planctomycetota > Phycisphaerae > Phycisphaerales > UBA1924 > JABWBC01. Next base: position 2,976 of record JABWBC010000198.1, on the reverse strand, counting down.
TTCCTTCCTTCTCTTTCCCCGAAATTGTCCGATTCGCGTTCGGGCGAGATTCGCTATCGACAGGCTCGACCCGGCCTACTCAGCGGAGGCGCGCCCGCCCGACAGCGCGGTCAGTACTCCCCGCGCCGCCGAGATGCGAACCCGCTCGTCGGGATCGCCCAGCATGGTCGACAGGCGGGCGAGGGAAGCCTGGCCGCCAATCTCGCCGTAGACCGCCGCGGCCTGGGCCCGCAGCAGCGGGCTCTGGTCCGCCACGAACTCGTCGGCGATGAACCCTCCCTGGGGTGAACCCAGCTTGGCGAGCGACCCGGCGATGCCGAGCCTGATCTCCGCCGGCAACAGACTTCCCGCCGCGTCCTTGGTCTCGGCCAAGTGGATCATCGCGCCGCTCGAGCCCTTGTCACGCACCTGCCCCAGGATCTGCACCGCCAGCGCCGTCGCCTCGAGCTCTTCGGGGCGCGAAGGGTACAGGGCGGCCCGGATGCTCTGCACGGTTTCATCGTCGCCGAGCTTCACCATCGCCTCGGAGACCTGGAGCTGCATCAACTTGATCTCGGTGTCGGAGGCGCGCGGGACACTCGAACGGGCCGCTTGGCGGAGAAGGCCGAGGGCCGAGCGATTGCCGATCTCGCCCAGGCAGAACGCGGCGTGCGCCCGAACCCGCGGCGAGGAATCCGTCAGCAGCATCGTCGAGAGCGGCGTCTGGTCCACCGGCTTGCCCATCCGCGCCAGCCCCATCACCGCGGCGGCTCGAACGAACGGCGATGAATCCAGCAACATCGGGTTGAGCGCGGGCGCGAGCGCCTCGACCTTGGCCCGACCCGCGGCCATGGCGGCGACCGATCGAACCGCCACGTTGTCGTCCTTCAGACCGCTGGCGATCACGCTCTCGCAACGGCGGGCGGCCAGGCCCGCGGCCTCGACGGCGTTGGCGCGGACCTCTGGCGCGCTGCCCCGTGAGCCGTCTTCGATCACTTCGAGGGCTCGCTCGCGAAGTTCCGAACTGCTGACGAGCGTCGAGGGCCCTTGGCCGCCGGGCGGCGTGTTCCGGGTCGCGGGCTTGGAGGAGTCCTGGGACTTTGCTTGCGCCGGGGCGGGGCCGGTGGCGGGCTTGTCGGGCTTGGTGGTCGTCGCGCTCCCGCTGGAGCCGCAGCCCGGCAGAGCGCCCGCCGCAAGGACAAGGGCGAGGAGGTAAGTTCCAGGGGCGCGAGAAGCAGATCGAGTCATGTCACGCTCCGTCGTGGCGGCGATCGAGGCAGGCTGAGTTCAGGGGGACTTAGGAGCTTGATCGGCCAAGCGACGCGCGTCGCCCCACCTTCCAGCCCATAGGCGTCATCCCCACTCCCGCCGCCAGGCAGATCCATGGGAGGAGCCACCCGCCCCGGGCATACGGCGTCGGGGGGGCGTCGGGTTCGGGCAATCGCACGCGGGCCGTCAACACGCCGGGCGAGTTGATGGCCCACGCCTGTCCGTCGACCCCGGCCTGGATGATCGCGCCGGAGGCGTCGATGGCGGCGGAGAGCCCGGTGTTGGCCGCCCGGACCATGGGCGTCGCGTTCTCAAGGCAGCGCCAGCGCGCGAGCTGCAGGTGCTCGATCCGTCCGAGCGTTGATTGGCCGAACCAGCCGTCGTTGGTGACGTTGACGAAGACATCGGCGCGCCGTCCGCGCTCGCCCGCGATCAGACGGCGGCAGAGCGACGCCTCGGTGACTTCAAAGCAGATCGGCGTGACCGCGCGGGCGACGCGGGACGGCGAGGACGCCATGGAGAGGTCAAAGACCGTGAGCGACTTGCCCGCGGAAAGGTCGAGGCTCATGCCGCGGGCGGCGAGGTCGAGGAGCTTTTTCTCCAGCCAAGGCCACGCGGAGATGTAGGGCATGACCTCGCCGAAGGGCGTGCGCCGCACCTTGTCGTAGCGCACCGGGGAAACGTCGCCCGCGCGGAGCAGGAAGACGCTGTTGTACCGTTGGTCGTACTTGATGTCGATGCCCTTGTCGTTGTGCTCGACGCGGAAGTGATCGAAGGCGTCCTCGCCGACCAGCATCGGCGGCGGGAGCTCGCGCGAAAGGTCGATGGTTGCGTCGGCGAACTCGGTGCTGGCCATGCGCTCGCCGTTGGCGAGCTTGTAGATGAGCTGGGCCGATCGCTCGGCGGCGAGGGATTCAGCGTCGAGCGTCATGCCGGGCTTCATGGTCTCGGGCCAGACGATGACATCGACGTCGTTCTTCGCGGCTTTGCGCGAGAGGTCGGCCAGGCTCTTGAAATCCTCGACCTGCTGGTCGGGCTTCCACGCGAGCTTGTTGTTCTGGGGGACGTTGCACTGCACGATGCCCGCGACGAACTCGCTTGCGCCCGGACCTGGCGGGGCGAGGCCCGCCGCCAGGCCAACGAACACGCCGATCGAGAGCAGCAGCGCGATCCCGGCCTTGGTGCGGCGCTGCGTGAAGAGGACGACCGAGGTGGCGACGCCGGCGCACAGGCCCGAGATGCCATAGAGCCCGATCCACGCGCCGCCCGCGGCCAGCCAGGGTGCATCGATCACGGGCTGCGCGAGCAGGAACCACGAATAGCCGTCAAAGAAGAGATCGCCGCGGAAGAACTCGATGGCGATCCAGAGGACGGGGGCCGCGATGGCGATGGGTATCCTGCGTGACGCACTCCGGAGCATCGAGACATACAGCGCGGGAAAGAACGCGAGTATGAGGCACAGGACCGGATAGCCGAGCGCGGTGACGTCGACCATCCACGCGTTCTGGATGGCCCAGGCGGGGAGGGTGCCGAGCATGAGCGCGAGGAAGGAAAGCTTGGGGCGGCGCAGGCCTCGAGTCGCGGCGAGTGACGCCAGCCACATGAGCGGCGCCGCGGCGACGAGCGACATCCACCACCATGAGACGGGCGGGAACGCGAGCAGAAGGAGGCCAGCGTGAGCCAGGCCGACCAGCAGCGCGTGCCACGGGCCGGGCGTGGGACCGGCGG
>JABWBC010000197.1 GCA_013360695.1 Phycisphaerales bacterium | reverse complement strand
CCGCGTTCTGGCCGCGCACGCCGCGTTCGCGCCGCACGATCCCGTCGGGGCGGGTGGTGCTGCGGTACTGGGAGAAGTGGACGGGCCCGGAGGGCGAGGCGATCCAGCGCGTGGTCGATCGGTACAACGAGTCGCAGGACCGCGCCTGGGTGCAGCGCGTGCCCGTGGCCGACCCGATGAGCAAGGCGATGGTCGCGGTTGGCGGCGGCGATCCGCCGGACGTGCTCGGGCTGTTCAGCTACAACGTGGCGCAGTTCGCCGAGGCGCGGGCCGCGATGTCGCTCGACGAGTTCGCGTCGCGCCCCGGCGCGATCGATCCATCGATCTATAAGCCGGCGGTGGCGCGGATGCTCTCGCACCAGGGGCGGCCGTGGGCTGGCGTAAACACATGCTACACGCTGGCGCTGTACTGCAACCGCGCGATGCTCGCGAGCATTGGCGCGGACCCATCGCGATTGCCGCGGACGATCGACGAGCTCGACGCGCTGGCGGAGCGGCTGAACGAGCGTGACGGCGCGGGGAAGCTGTCGCGGGTCGGCTTTCTGCCGAACCTGCCGTCGTGGTGGCCCTATTTCTGGCCGATCATGTTCGGCGGGTCGTTGTACGACGCGGCGCGCGATCGGGCGACGGTCGCGTCGGCGGAGTGCGTCCGCGCGTACGAGTGGATCGGGAGGTGCGCGGCGCGGATCAGCCCCGCCGCCGCGGGGGCGTTCGCCAACAGCTATGCGCGGAGTTTTCACTCGCCCGAGGACCCGTTCATCTCGGGGCACGCGGCGATGATCGTGCAGGGGCCGTGGCTGGCGAATTTCATCCGGCACTACAACCCGTCGCTCGATTACGCGGCGGTGCCCGTGCCGCTGTCGCCGGAGGTGCCCGACCCGGACCAGCCGCGCGGCATGCTCGAGGCGGATGTGCTGATGATCCCGCGCGGGTGTCCGCACCCGGAGGAGTCGTTCGCGTTCCTCAGCTTCATGCAGTCGCAGGAGATCCAGGAGCAGCTGGCGAGCGAGCACTGCAAGAGCTCGCCCATGGCGCGGGTGTCGGAAGACTTCATGCGCACGCACGCGAACAGGTCGGTTGCGGTGCACGACGCGATCACCGCGAGCCCGCGCGTGGAGGTCCTGCCGCAGACGCGCGCGTGGAAGCCCTACGCGGACCTCATGATCGGCGCGTTCGACGAGGTGTGGAACGGCGGCGACGCGGCGGCGATCATGACGCGCGTGCAGTCGCGGGCTCAGGCGATCCTCGACAAGGCGGGCGAGCTGCGGAAGCGCCGGGAAGGAGCGCCCGCATGAAGCGCCCTCCGTTCCTGGTTGCGCTGCCCTGGATCCTGCCGTGGGCGGTCGGGTTCGTCGCGTTCCTGGCGGTCCCGATCGCGATGAGCCTGTGGTACAGCTTCAACGATTACTCGCTGCTGGAGCCCGCGGCGTTCGTGGCGCTCGACAATTACAGGGAGCTGGCGGGCGATCCGCTCTTCTGGCGGGTCACGCGGAACACGCTCTTCTATGGGCTCGCGTCGTCGGGGCTTTCGGTCGCGCTGTCACTCTTGATCGCGGCGCTGCTCGAGACGCGGGTGCGCGGCGCGTCGCTGGTGCGCGCGATCGTGTTCATCCCGGTGCTGGTGCCGGCGGTGTCGGGCGCGGTGTCCTGGCTCTGGCTGTACAACCCGCGATTCGGGCTGATCAACTCGGCGCTCTCGAAGCTCGGCGTTGACGGGCCGGACTGGCTGGGGAGCACGGCGTGGGCGATGCCGTCGTTCATCGTGATGGGCCTGTGGGTGATCGGGAGTTCGGTGCTGGTGTATTCGGCGGCGCTGCAGGACGTGCCGCGGACGCTGTATGAATCCGCGTCGATCGACGGCGTGGGGCGGCTCGGGCGGTTCAGGCACGTGACGCTGCCGATGGTGTCGCCGGCGGTCCTTTTCAACGGCGTGATGTCGCTGATCTGGTCGCTGCAGCTCTTCGCGCCGCCGCACCTGATGACGCGCGGCGGGCCGGAGGAGACGACGTACACCTACTCGATGTACGTGTACAACAACGCGTTCATCTACGGGCGGATGGGGTACGCCAGCGCGCTGGCGTGGCTGCAGATCCTGGTGACGCTGGCGCTGACGCTGATCGTGCTGGCGGTCGGGCGGCGGTTCGTGTACTACCGGGCGGCGTGAGGACGATCGGTCGTTCGTGTGCATGAGGGTTTGGGCGTGTGTGGGTTGCGTGACCGATGAGCGATGAACGGCGACAACACGAGCGGGATCAACGAGCCGGACTCGGGCCGCGCGTGGGGGCCCGGCTAGGCGCGTGGACTTCGCTGGCGGTGATCGGGTTTCTGTACGCCGTGCCCTTGGTGTGGGGATTCCTGGTTTCGCTCAAGACGTCGGCGCAGGCCGCCGCGCCGGGGCTGGGCGTGCTCCCGCGGTTTGAGGGGGAGGGCGAGCTCTCGCTGTTGAGCCTCGCGTACTGGTCGCGGTTCTTTGAGCAGGCGGCGGCGAACTATCACGACGTTTGGACGAGCCCGATCGCGGATTTTCCGCTGTATCTGCGGAACTCGCTCCTGGTCGCGGTGCTGAGCGTGCTGGGCACGCTGGTGTCGAGCTCGATCGTGGCGTATGGGTTTTCGCGGCTCGCGTGGCGCGGGCGCGACGCGGTGTTTACGCTGGTGCTCGCGACAATGATGGTGCCGCAGGCGGTGGTCATCGCGCCGTCGTACCTGTTGTTCCGAGAGCTTGGATGGATCGGGACGTTTGCGCCGCTGTGGGCGCCGGCGTGGTTCAGCGGCGCATCGAGCGTGTTCATGCTGCGGCAGTTCTTCCTGACGATTCCGCGCGAGCTTGACGAGGCTGCGCGGATCGACGGGTGCTCGCACGTCGGCGTGTTTGTGCGGGTGATCCTGCCTTTGTCGCGTCCGGCGCTGGCGGCGGTCGGGCTGTTTCAGTTCGTGGCGTCGTGGAACGACTTTCTCGGGCCGCTGGTGTTCCTGAATCATCAGGAGCAGTACACGCTGCAGCTCGGGCTGGCGAACTACTACGCGCAGCATGGCGGAACGCCGTGGAATCTCGTGATGGCGTTCAGCACGCTGGTGATCCTGCCGGTGCTGTTGCTGTTCCTGCTGACGCGGCGGCTGTTTGTGGAGGGAGTCGCGACGCAGGGGTTGAAGGAGTAGAGTCGGGGATGGCGAAGTGACAAAGAAGCGCAGTCGAGTCAAGAAGCGCCTTCTCTCACGGTCGGCTACTGATGCGGAAGCGCGGCGCGGGCGGTGGTGAGGCAGTCGGGCGCGACGAGGCGGGAAGGGTCGGCGTACGGCCTGCTTATGGGGAATTCTAAGGACTCGCCGGGGAGAAGTGTGACCACGTGGGCGTCGCATTCGGTTCTGGCGTCGACGCGGTCGGCGTGGATGATGATGTCGCGGAGGAGCGAGGCGGCGGTGAGCGTGAGCACGCCGTCATATTTGCTGATCGAGCGCCACGACCAGGTGAACTCGGGCGGCGGGTCGTGCAACTCGCGATCGACCCGGTAGAGCCATGTCGCGCGGGGAACGTCGGGCGCGTCGATCGGATCGACGACGGTTATCTCGCGCCAGGGGCGCGAGGTCGGGGCGACGAGATCGTCGATGGCCGCGATGTGGCGGACTTCGCCCGCGGGGACCGTGAAGGCGACGTCTGATTCGCGGAGGGTGGTTCCGTCGAAGTCGATGCGGCGGACGCGGGCGCGGCCCGACCAATCACTCATCGTGTTGTTGATCGCGATCAGCGTTGGGCGCTCCTCGATCGGTTGAATGGTCAGGAGCCGCGGCGACATGGAGCGACGGACGGCATGCCACGCGGGCTTCCGCCGCCAGTGGGCGTCGATGAGCGACCATGAGAAGCCGGCCCACGCGTCGTTGAGCTGCCAGATGAGGGCGGCGGAGCAGCGGGGCTGATTGGCGCGGAGCCATTCGATACCGATCGAGAGAGCGCGGGCCTGGGCGCGGAGGGCCAGGTCGTGCCAGTGCTCGAAGTCGCGAGGCTCGCCGTAGACACGGCGAATTTCGGCGAGGTGGTGCGGCTCGTGGCCGCCGGTGGCGCGCTGGCGGTGGGCGAGCTGGTCGGACCAGAGGTAAATCTGCTCGGCGGGGATGGCTTTGCGGAGGGTGGCGAGAAGGCTGATGGATTGATGGCCGAATTCGGTACAGGCGCGTGGGATGATCTCGCGATAGCGTGCGCCCTGCACGTCCCAGGTGTGTCGATCGCCGCGGTCGGGCGAGTTGGGCGCGTTGGTTGCGTCGCGTGACCAGGGGGAGTTGGCCCAATAGGGCCTTGTCGGATCGAGCTCGCGGACAATCCGCGGCAGGAGATCGAAGTAGTAGCCAGCGCCCCATGATTGATCGGGCGCGAGGCGTTGTTTCCAGCCCCAGTTTTCGTAGCCCCACACGCACTCGTTTCCGCCGCACCAGAGCATGACGGAGGGGTGAGAGGAGAGGCGGGCGACGTGATGGCGGGCTTCGCGCTCGACGAGGGAGCGGTACGGCTCTTCCTCGGGGTACATGGCGCAGGCGAACATGAAGTCCTGCCAGACGAGGATGCCGAGTTCGTCGCAGGCGTCGTAGAAGGAGTCGCGCTCGTAGCACCCGCCGCCCCAGACGCGAAGGGTGTTCATGTTGGCGTCGGCGGCCTGCTGGACGCGATCGCGGAGTTCGAGCGAGCCGCGGTTCATGGGCCAGAGGCCGTCGGGGATCCAGTTGGCGCCCTGCATGAAGACGCGGCGGTTGTTGACGCGGAGTTCGAAGGACTCGCCGAAGCGATCGGGCGTGGTATCGAGGGAGACGGTCCGGAGGCCGACGGTGCGCGAGGTGAAGTCGAGGGCTGTTTCGACGGGCGTGTCATAGAGCCAGAGGCTGAGTGAGTACAGAGGTTGCGGGCCGTGGGAGCGTGGCCACCAGAGTTGCGGGTTTGTGATGTGGAAGAAGAACGTGAGCGAATCGGCGGACAGCGTTGCTTCGCACTTGGCGACCGGCTCTTTCTGAGGATCGAGAAGGGTGGCGAAGACGGTGAGGGGCTGCGGCGAGCTTGGCACGAGATCGACGTGGACTTCGAGGATGGCAAGGGATTCATCGGCGCGGGTGACGAGCGGGCGGACGTGGCCAAAGCGGGCGACGGACCAGCGCTCGATGGAGACGAGTTCCCATACGCCGCAGGTTGCGAGTTTGGGTCCCCAGTCCCAGCCGAAGTTGCAAGCGGGCCGGCGCGCGAAGTTGAAGGGTTCCCAGTCGCCGTTGACGGGGCGGGGGCCGAGGCGGGCGGCTCGCTCGCGGATGGCGCGGAGCGGGGCTTCGAAGGCGAGATCGAGCGTATTGGGCCCTGTGCGAAGGTGGTCCGCGATGGGGATGCGGTGCGGGACGTACATGCTCTCGGTGCGAGCGAGCTCGGTGCCGTTGAGCGAGATGGTGGCGAAGGTGTCGAGGGAGTCGAGGACGAGGTCGATGTTGATGGGTGCGGATGGGTCGGAGAGAGGATTGGATGCTTGGGGGGCATCGGCTGTCGCGGCCATTCGTGATGCGTCGGGTGCGGCGTCCGAAGACGGCGCGGCCGTTTGGCTTTGGAATGAGCTGGCCTTGGAGTCAGGATCGGAGTTGGCGTCGGCGTCGGAGCCGCGCTCGGTGAGATGGGTGGTGAACGCATCGGCGCTTTCAACGGGAGGCCAGTTGAACTCGAAGCGGTAGACCCAGTCGCACTCGCCGACCCACTGCACGTCGAGCTCGTTTGTGGTCTCAGCGGGATCGGGGATGAGCCCGGCTTCGACAAGGTCTTGATGGACGCAGCCGAAAAGCGTGGAGGGGATGCCGAGCGAAAGGAGATCGCGGAGCGCGGCTGGGGCGGCGTCGGCGCGTGGGCCGAGGTGGAGCGTACAGCGGGAGCCGTCGGGCCAGAGGGTCTGCTTCACGGGAGGAGGGTAGGGAAAGGAGGGTGGAGGGAATCGGGAATGGGGAATCGGGAGTGGGGCGTGGTGGATGAGAAGAGGTGGTCGGGTGAGACGAGTACCGACCACGACGTGTGGTCGGTCGCACGGCGCGCGGTGCTTGGAAAAATGTGTTCAAGTCCCCAAGGCGGGCAGGGCCACGCCACCCGCCGAATTACCACGGCACGGACCCGAAGACGGGTCCGTGGCACGGCGGAACGCACCGGAAGCGGCGTTTGCGAATCGATACACTGACGCCGGGTTCCCGCAAGGAGATTCGCATGTCCACGCTGATTCGTCGGATGTTGACGCCCGCCCTCGTGTCGGCGGGCCTGGTGTCGGTTGGTGTCGCTTCGCTTGTCTCACTCACCGGGTGCGCGGGGACGGCGGCGACCACAAGCGCCGCGAGCGCCGGCGGGAGCGCC
>JABWBC010000196.1 GCA_013360695.1 Phycisphaerales bacterium | reverse complement strand
TCCACGGACACACGCAACGGACGCTACACCAACCACGATCTGGGCGCAACCTCACAAGCGCCGTACTGCGCTAGATTTGGGGTGAAGACGCTCTAGTGCCTACTTACCACCGCCCAGGTGCGCACCAGAGTGTCCGTCCGCCCCCCTATCGGAGAGCGCGTGCGTCAACCCCGCGCCCTCACCTGGGCCAGGCCTCGGGCGAGTTCGCCCGCGGCGCAACCCCGGCGTCTTTGACAAGTGAATACATCGGCCGGGACCGGGCTCCGGGTGGCGTGGTCAACCCCGTTGACCACGCGCTCATGCACGAGCGTCCGCGCGCACCCTGCGCGACCGTGTCACGCTCGGCGCTCTTCTCATCGTTCGGCCATTTGGCGCTTTGGCCATTGGGCGATTTGGCCATTGGGCGATTTGGCCATTGGGCGCTTTGGCCATTGGGCGATTTGCTCCGCCGTGCCCACCCCGCTGCCCTCGCGCCGCGCCTGCTTCGGCCCCTCCGCCCCCTCAATCCTCCGCGATCCCGTACGTCTCACCCGGCTTGGCCGGCTCGACATACGGCCCCTTGGGCTTCACGCCCGGCGCTCGCGGAGTCTTCAACACCGGCACCGTGTCGCTCGGCGACAACGCCGGCTCGACCGGCGCGCTGGCCATCTGGCGGCTCACGATCTCGTCGTACCGCTCGGCCTTCCGGGTCGCGACGCGAATATCCCGCTCCCGCCCCGTGATCGAGTTCCGCACCGCCCAGAACGCCATGCCGCACTGGCTGAACAGGCACGTCAGGAACACCAGCGAGCAGCCGATCAACGTAATAAATGCAAGCACGATCATGATATTGAGAAAGAACAGGATCGGGCTGGGCACCCCGGCGATCGACGCGACCAGCGGGCCCAGCGTGACCGTCGGCACCCCGAACGCCAGCCCCCAGGCCGCCACGCGCAGACGATTGCCAAGGCCCGTGTCCCCCGACCAATCCGCGATATCGGAAAGCTGAACGCAGAGCGGCACAAGCCCCAGCGACGCCGCCAGCACGCACAGCCCCGCCAGCGAGTACAGCGCGACCACCCCCTTGGACATCGCGCCCAGCAACCCCACCGGCATCGTCCCCGACGCCAGCGCCGCGTTGAGCGCCGCCTGATGCACGAACATCGCCGTCGCGCCCACCGCAAACCCGAGCGGCCAGACCGCCTGTGAAATCCGATTCGCCAGGCGCGTCCGCCTCCATTGAGCGACCATCTCCGCGTACGGGCGAACCGCCGATCGCCTCGGCTGAGTCACCACGAACACCCCCGCCCACCACGCCCCCGCCGCGATCGTTCCCGCGACCATCAGCCACGGCTCGGCGAAGTGCCGCGCCGCGATCGAGAATCCGATCATCCCCACGCCGCCCATCATCATGTACAAATACCCGGCGGCCATGCCCTTGAGATACGGGATCGGCGCGTCGGTCATGTGGTCGTCGCGGGTCGCGGAGGACTTGGGAGGCGCGATGATCGTGCCGCACTCCGGGCACTTGCCCCCCACGCGCAGCCCGACCAGGCTGTAGTCGCACTTCAGGCACGTCCAGTCGGGCGGAGCAAGGTCACCTTTGTGTGTGCGGGCCATTCGGCACGGCCTCCGAATCAGGCCCCGGTCCGGTGCGGGGCGCGCGGAACAATCGTGGCCCATGATGCAGGGCTCACCACAGTGTACCGACGGACAAGAAAGCGGTGGCGGGTTTCCCACACCCGGAAAACCGCGGGAAAAGGTCAGGCCCCGATCGGCTCGGGCGGCCCAGGAGCGCGGAGATAGACCGAAACCTGCTGGCGGAGTTCGATCATCGCGCCGATCAGCAGGCTGACCGCGACCACGCCAAAGAGGCGCGCGATCACGAGACAGCCGATGGTGGACCCTCCCAGTCTCGAAATCAGCACCGCCGCGGTGAGCAGCATGATCTCCAGCGCGAAGAGCGCGCCGCAGGTTCCCTCGGCGACTCGCGCGATCTTGTTGAGACGCGGGCTGTCGGATCGATACGCGAGAATGTGGACCATCGACGCGGTCGCGGCGGTGAGGCCCGCGAGACCCAGCCAGACAACGCCGCGGGCAATCTCGACGATGTCCGGCCGCCCAGTCCGGAGGACGACGACGATGATCCACGCGAACCCGGCGACGGGCGCGATCACGGCCGCAACGCGAGCAAAGATGCGGCGAAGGTGCTGCGAGTGCCCGAGCGTCCCCTTGCGCGCGCCGCGCCCGCTCCGCCCCTTGAAGTCGGGCTCTGAAAGAAGCCACAGGCCGAATGCCAGGGCCGCGACGCAACCGAACGCCACGATCGAACGCAGGACCTCGGGCCCCTCGCGGCTCTTCCCGATCACAAACGCCGAGAACACGCCACCGATGGCCATCACGCCCCACGCCGCGAGCATCACCCAGATCAGGAGCAACAGCGACCCGCTGATGCGTTTGAGCGATTCCGGCGGCGAAAGCCTGAGATACGCCGGGCGCAGCGACGGAGCGATCGCGCTCCCGCACTCGGGGCACGTGCCGTCGCTCATCAGCCCGCGCAGGTTGTAGCCGCAGTTCGAACATCCGATGGCGTGCTCGATCCGTCGCGCCTGCGTGAGCGGCTGATAGACCGGAAAGTTGTCGGGGACGCCGGGCACCTTGCCGCACTCGGGGCAGGGCGCGCCGCGCGCCAGGCCCACACGCTCATACTTGCAGCGCGGGCAGGTCGGCGGGTTGAGCTCCCGCTCGATCGTGTCGCCGTCCGGCGCGTGCAACGGAATCAGCGCCGGCCTCTCGGGCACCGGCATGTCGCCGAGGTGCGCGATCTTCACGCCGCAGTTCGGGCAGCGATCCTCGCGCGACAGCCCGGAGATATCCGTGCCGCAGGAGGCGCAGGTCGGTGGCGGGTTCTGTGGGTCGGGGTCGGGCATGCGTGTGAACGATGGAGCGGCGGACCAATGCACGCGCCGGATCGTGAGTGCGGCGAAGCGTTACGCGTTCACGCTTACGGCGGCTTCGACCGCGTTGCGGAAGAACATCGCGCCGGGCGTCGGGCCCTTCTTGAGCGCCGTCGGCAATCGCGTCCAGTACGGATGGCGCGTCCAATCAAGATATCGCTCGGGATGCGGCATCAGGCCGAAGATGCGCCCCGAGGGATCGCAGATCCCGGCGATCGCGTTCTCCGAGCCGTTGTAGTTGTCGGAGTAGCGCAGCGCGACCTGCCCGGTGCGCTCGAACTCCGCGAGGTCGGCGGGCGTGCGGCAGACGAAGCGTCCCTCGCCGTGGGCCGCGGGGAGCTGGAGCAGATCGGCTCGCTCGCTCGCATTCTCGCCGACCTCCGACAGCCCGCGCGTCCAGATGCACACGCTGGACGACGGCGCCTCGATGCCGACCCAGCGATCGACGAAGCGCCCGCCGGCGTTGTCGGTGAGCGAGCAGCGTTGCTCGGGCGGCTCAGGGGGCCAGCTCTCGCCCGCGCGCGGGCCCGGCAGCAGCCCGCACTGCACCAGCGTCTGGAACCCGTTGCACACGCCGATCATGAGGCACCCGCGGGCGGCGGCGTTCCTCAAGGCGGGGTAGAGCTTCTCGCGGAGCTTCATGGCCATGATCCGCCCGGAGGCGATGTCGTCGCCATAGCTGAATCCGCCGGGAAAACCGATGAGATCGAAGGCGTCGAGGCGCGACGGAGCGGCGATCAGCGCGTCGACATGCACGAGCTCAACAACGGAGCCCGCCATCTCAAAGGCGCGGCAGAGTTCCGCGTCGCAGTTGGTTCCCGCGGTCCGAATCACCAGCGTCCGAGGCTTTGCGCTCATGGGCAATCGTAATCCGGTCGGGCGGGCGGGGACGGGAAGATCGGATTTGGCGGAACCGCGTTCGGCGTTACCATCTTCCCATGGTGTACATGCTCCTTGCGGCCGCGTTGCTCGCCACCGACCCGATCGACGACGCCGTGTCGCGAGTTTCGGCCCGGCGTTGCCGCGAAACAGTCGATCACCTGGTCTCGTTTGGCACGCGCCACACGCTCTCCGATCGGACCTCGCCCACGCGCGGCGTGCTGGCGGCGGCCAACTGGATAAAAGGCGAGCTCGAGGCCGCGGCGGCTGGTTCCGGCGGGCGCATGAGCGTCTCGATCGAGGAGTTCGGCGTGCCGCCGGGCACGGTGCGCATGCCCAAGGGCGGCACGATCACGAACGTCGTCGCCATCCTTGAGGGCTCGGCGCCGGGCGCCAAGGAACGTCGCTACTACCTCGTCGGGCACTTCGACAGCATGTGCGCCGACGTGATGAACCCCGACGCCGACGCGCCGGGCGCCAACGACGACGCGTCGGGGACGACGGTCGTGATGGAGGGCGCGCGGGCGCTGGCCGCCAGTCACCCCGAGGCGACGATCGTGTTCCTCTGCACCAGCGGCGAGGAGCAGGGCCTGCTCGGCGCCAAGCTGCACGCGGAGAAGGCGCGGGCCGCGGGCGTGAAGATCCTGGGCGTGCTGAACAACGACATCGTGGGCGATCCGTGGGGCACGATGCACCCCTTGCTGACGGGCAAGCCCGCGCCGGCGGAGATGGGCTCGTATGTGCGGGTCTTCTCGGAGGGCGTGCCGCGGAACCCGAGCGCCGAGCAGCTGGCGCAGATCCGCTCGCTGGCTGGCGAGATGGACTCACCCAGCCGGCAGCTGGCGCGCTTCGTGAACGAGGTCGGGACTCGCCACAACCTGACGATCAAGCCCAAGCTCGTCTTCCGCCTCGATCGCTTCCTGCGCGGCGGGGATCACACGGCGTTTCTCGAGGCGGGCTATCCCGCGGTGCGTTTCAGCTCGCCCAACGAGGATTACGCGCGACAGCACCAGAACGTGAGCGAGATCGAAGTAAACGGGCGGAAGATCCGCATGGGCGACCTGCCCGAGTTCGTCGACGCCGAGTACCTGGCGGGCGTGACGCGACTGAACGTGGCCGCGGTGTTGGCGCTGGCGGATGCTCCGTCCGCGCCCTCGAACGTGCGGCTCGTCACCGCGAAACTGACGACCGACGCGACGCTGCGCTGGGAGGCCTCGCCCGAGGCGGATACCGCGGGGTACGAGGTCGTGTGGCGCGACACGACGTCGCCGGTCTGGACGGGCGTTCGGGACGCGGCAAACGCGACAACGCTGACCCTGCCCTTCTCCAAGGACGACGTTTTCTTCGGGGTACGTTCGTACGACCGGGACGGGAATCGCAGCCCGGTGGTGTTCGCGGGGGCGGCGAAGGAGTAGGCGTGCCGGAACCTGAACGGCGCGGTATCCTGATCGCATGGCAACGCGGAGCTTGCAATCGCTGCTCACCGGCCTGATCGATTACGCCGGGCTGTTCCCGCCCGCGCGCCTGTCGATGCAGGCCGCCGTCGAGGATTACGCGCGGGCGCGGATGGGGGCGCACGAGTGGGTGCTGTCGCGCTTCATCTGCCCGGCGTCGCGCCTGGACGAGTTTGAGAAGGCCGCCTCGCCGCTGTTCCCGGGCACGTTCGCGACCAGCGGCTATCGCGAGCACGCCGGCGCGGGCAATCCATGGGAGATCAGCGTTCTGATCGACTCGCCGGGCGTCGAGGGATTGAAGAAGGACCTGGCGCGGATCGCGGCGTTCAACGCGCGGCACGCCCAGGAAGACGCGGGCGAGGCGGCGATCGACATGATCGAGCTGAAGGCGCCGACTCCCTCGTTCATCGACGACGCGATCGCGCTGATCCCCGACGAGATCTATCCGTTCTTTGAGTTCCCGATCACGCAGGATTGCCGCGGATTCGTGGCGGCGCTGGCGGGGAACGCCGCGGGGGCGAAAGTGCGGACCGGCGGGCTGACGCCCGACCTGATCCCGCCCACGCCGGCGCTCGCGGAGTTCCTGAAGTCGTGCGCGGCGGTGGACATTCCGTTCAAGGCGACGGCGGGCCTGCACCACCCGGTGCGTTCGGAGTATCCGCTGGACAGCGTCCCAGGCGCGCCGCGGGGCATCATGCACGGCTTCTTCAACGTGTTCATCGGCGCGTGCCTGGTGAAGGAGCGCGAGATCGACGACGCGACGCTGCACGCGGTGCTGGACGAGCGGGTGGCGGCGAATTTCCGCTTCGCGGACACGGGTGTTCACTGGCGCGATGAGTCGCTCGACACGACCGAGCTGGCGCACCTGCGCGAGGCGTTCGCGCTCTCGTTCGGATCGTGCTCGTTCGACGAGCCGATCGACGACCTCATCAAGTTCGAGCTTCTGGAGCCCTGAGCGAGCATGAGCCTCGAACTTTCGCAGTTGTTGCCGGCGCTGGCATCGGGGCGCACGCTGTCGGAGAGCGACGCGGAGCGTGCGTTCGACTGGCTGCTCTCCGGATCGCTCGACGACGCGCAGATCGCCGCGATGCTCTCGATGAT
>JABWBC010000195.1 GCA_013360695.1 Phycisphaerales bacterium | reverse complement strand
CCGGGCGCGCAAACCGACAAGCCCGCGGCGTAAGCAAGCCCGCGGCGTCATCGCCAACTACCCCCGCCGGCGAGCCGCCACCACGCGGTCAAACCCCTCGTGATCGCGGAGAATCCGCGCATCCTCCAGCATCGCGTGCGCCCGGGCCAGTTCCAGCACGTCCTTCGCGTGCGCGTGCGCCACCTCGATGAGCAGCAGCCCGCCCGCGCGAAGATGCGCCGGCCCGTCCTTCACGATCGGCCGCACCAGGTCCATCCCGTCCGCACCGCCCCGCAGCGCCGAGTGCGGCTCGTGCTCCTTCACGTTCGGCTCCACCGCGTCCCACTCGTGATCCGGGATATACGGCGGATTGCTCACGAGATAGTGCAGCGCCGATCGCTGCGCCGCGGGCGGGTACTCGTCCAGCGGCGAGAGCAGGTCGCCCGCGAGCAGGTCAAGTCGCTCCGACACGCCGTGCTTCTTCGCGTTCTCCAGCGCCACGTCCAGCGCCTCGCGCGAAAGGTCCGTCGCGACCGCCCGCGCGCCCGTCAGGTGCTTGAGCAGCGCCACCGCGATGCACCCCGAGCCCGTGCAGATATCCGCGATCAGCGCTCCCTCGCCCTTGGGCCCGCCGAACCCCGGCTGGGTCCGCGCGTGCTGCAGCACATGCTCGACAATCGTCTCCGTCGATGGCCGCGGGATCAGCACGCGCCGATCAACATGGAACTGCAACCCGAAAAACCACGCGTGACCGACCAGGTACTGCACCGGCTCGTGCTTGAGCGCGCGCCCCACCAGCCCGCGCAGCGACTCGCGCTCCAAGGGGCTCGCCGGCCGATCCGCGTCCGTGTACAACTTCAGCCGGTCGCACGACAGCACGTGCGCCACCAGCATCTCCGCGAGCAGCCGCGGCGAATCCAGCCCCTTCTTCGTGAACGCCTCGCCCATCCACGAAAGCAGCCGCCGCGTCGTCCACGGCCCGTCCGTCGAGGTTGTCGCCCGCGTCGTCACATCAAGAGTGTAGTGACACCCTGAACGCCCCGATGCCCGATAGCTGGTTCGTCGCTAGTGCCTGCTTACATCCACTTCCGTGCGCACCAATGTGTCCGTCCTTTTCGTCTCTTTCCAGATTTCCAAAAGAAATCTTCGCGCGCTTCCGCCCATCGCGCAACCCCATCCGCGGCCTTGCTTTCTGTCATTCCCTCGTGCCAGGCGCCCAGTGCCTAGTGCCTGCTTACAACCGCTTTGGTGCGCACCAAAGTGTCCGTCCGCCCACTGGTAACGGCGCTTCGATCAGTCACCCGACCGTGAGGGAGGGCGCCAGGCAATCAACGTGGGAGAGAGCCTCGTGAAGGTCACAACACCGATCAAGCAACACGCGGAGTCCGAACAACGCCGATGCCATCGCTCACTTCGACTCGAACCAGTTCCGGCCGATGTGCGCATCGGCCTTCAGCGGCACGCGCAGCGTCATGGCCTGCTCCATCCGTCGGACCACCGTATCGCGCACAGACTCCGCCAAATCCTCCGGCGCTTCGAACACCAGTTCGTCGTGGATCTGCAGGAGCATCAGCACGCGCCGGTCCTCGCCCCGCGCCACGCCGAAGAACTCATCCTGCGTCGTCGCCGCAAAGTGCTTGTGCAGGTCGACCATCGCGAGCTTGATGAGGTCCGCCGCCGAGCCCTGCACCACGCTGTTGATCGCGGTGCGTTCGGCCAGCGCGCGACGCTGCGGGTTGCTGGACTCGATGTCGGGGATCAGCCGCCGTCGCTTCAGCATCGTCTCGACGTAGCCGAACCGCCGCGCCTGCTCCACGCACTCTTCCAGGAACGTCGTGATCCCCGCGAATCGCCGCTTGTACCCGTCGATGATCTCCGCGGCCATGGTGTTGTCGATCCCGAGCCGCCGCGCCAATCCGAACGGTGTGATGCCGTACACAATCCCGAAATTGACCATCTTCGCGCCGCTGCGCTGCTCACGCGTCACGCAGCTGGGCGCGATGCTGTGGATCTGGGCCGCGACCGCGGTGTGGATGTCCTCGTCGCGCTGGAACGCCTCGATGAGCGCGGGATCGCGCGAGAGATGGGCGAGAAGTCGCAGCTCGATCTGCGAATAGTCGGCCGTCACCAGCACGCGCCCCGCTGGCGCGATGAACGCCTTTCGGATGTCGCGCCCGATGTCGGTGCGGATCGGGATGTTCTGCAGGTTGGGATCGCTCGACGCCAGTCGCCCTGTCGCGGCGACCGTCTGGTTGAAGCTCGTGTGGACGCGCCTGGTGCTCGCGTTGATCGCATCCTTGAGCGCGACGAGGTACGTGCTCACGAGCTTGGTGAGCTGGCGATACTCGAGAATCAGCGAAGGGATCGGCGTCGTGATCTCCGCGTCCTGCGCCAGCTTTTCCAGCACCTCCGCGTCGGTCGAGTGCCCGGTCTTGGTGCGTTTGATCGACGCGAGCCCCAGCCCCGGTTCAACATCGCCCGGCTTGTTGAAGAGCGCCGCGCCGAGCTGCTTGGGCGAATCCGGGTCGAACGTCCGGCCGATCGACTCCATCGCGTGCTTGTCGATCTCGTGGGCCAGCTCCTTCACGCGTGCCTCAAGCCGCTCGCGCTGGCGATCCAGCTCGCGCGGATCGACCAGGATCCCGTTCCACTCCAGCTCAGCCAGCACCTCGACGAGAGGGAGCTCAAGATCATGGAACAGGCTCGCCAGGCCCATCGCGCGGATCTCTGGCAACATCTTCTGCGCCAGGCGCAGCGAAAGGTCCGCGTCTCCGGCGGCGTAGGGCGTGGCGAGTTCGATCGGCACGCTCTCGAACGAACGTTGAGACTTGCCGCTCCCGATCAGCTCGCTGATCGACTGCTTGCCCATGCCGAGAAGGGCCAGTCCGAGCGCGTCGAGCGAATGCGACGAGCGCGAGGAATCGATGAGGTAGCTGGCGACCATGGAGTCGCACGCGCCGGGGGCCGCGATGCCGCGCAGGTGCAGCCCAGCGCCGCGCAGCACCATGAGGTCGTACTTGAGATTGTGCCCGTACTTTGGCTTGTGCTCGTCCTCCAGAATCGGGCGGAGGGCGTCGAGCACGGCCTTTTCGTCGAGGTGTTTGGTTGGATCAGGCGATCGGATCGGAATGTACCACGCGTGCCCGGATTCCACGCACAGCGAGATGCCGCAGAGCTTGGCGTCGCGGACCGCGAGCGACGTGGTCTCGGTGTCGACCGCGACCGCGGGCGCGGAACGGAGCCGCTCCACCACGGCTCGCAATTCCGCGAGCGTCGTGACGCACTCGTACTTTGCGCCGTCCGGCACCGGCGCGGCCTTGGGCGCTTCTCCCTGGCCGAACAGCGAATCGGCGAAGAGCGGCGCGTCATCGGCGCTCGCGGGCTTGGGCTTGCTCGCGGCCGCGCCGCTTCCTGCACGCGCGCTGGCCGATGCTCCGCCGCTTGCGATTGTGCTTCCCGCGCTCGCGCCGGGGCTGGCATGGCCCAGCAGCGCCCGCACCTCGTCCTGGTAGCGGTTGAACCCGAGTTCTTTCAGAATCGGGATGAGCCTTTCGAGCTGCAGCCTGGCGGTCTCGGCCTGATGGAGCGGCAAGCCCTCGGTCGATTCCAGCGGCGCGTCGTCGTGCAGCGTCACGAGGCTTCGCGACAGCGCGAGCAGCTCGCGCGACGCGCGGATCTTCTCGCCGCGTTTCCCTGTGATCTTGTCGGCGTTGGCGAGGAGGTTGTCGAGGGTGCCCCAGGTCTTGATGAGTTCGGCGGAGGTCTTTTCGCCCACGCCCTCGACGCCCGGCACGTTGTCGACGCTGTCGCCCATGAGCGCAAGCATGTCGACGATCTGGTCGGGGCGCAGGCCGCTGGATTCCATCAGCGCCTTGGAGTCGATCACGCTGTCGGTGTGGATGTCGAACATCTCCACGCCGTCGCGGAGGAGCTGCTTGAGGTCCTTGTCCTTGGAGATGATGCGGATGGCGAGGTCGGGGTGCGCGCCCTTGAGCTTCTTGACGAGCGTGGCGATGACGTCGTCGGCCTCGTAGCCCTCGGAGCCGAGGATCGGCACGCCAATCTCGCGCAGGATCGCGAGGCACCGATCGACCTGGGGGCGAAGGTCCTCGGGCGGCGGCGGGCGATGGGCCTTGTAATCGGGGTAGAGCTGCGAACGAAATGTGCCGCGGTCGCCGGAGACATCGAGCACGAGCGCGACATACGCGGGCTTGCCGCCGACCTTGCCCTCGCCGCGGAGCAGCTTGAGCAGCATGCCGATGAACCCGAAGGTCATGTTGGTGGGTTCTTTGGTGACGGGGCTGGTCATGGGGGTGCGGATCGCGTGGTAAGCGCGGAAGAACTGGGCGTAGCCGTCGATGAGGTAGAGGGTGGGCATGGCAGGCTCAGAGCGTTTCAACACGGAGGGACACGGTGCGCATCGAGAGACGACTTACGAGCTTGGCCCCGAACCCGAATCGGGGATGGCGGCCAATCGTTCCAAGGCTTCGAGCGTCGCAGGTAGATCGGCTTCGATGGTCGCGACCACTCGCGCCGCATCGACGCCAAAGTACACATGCGTCACCACGTTGCGCATCGCGCGCACGCCGGGCCAATCGATTTCCGGCGCGCGACCGGCGACATCGTCGGGAACCTGGCGGGCCGCTTCACCCAGAATCACAAAGTTGTAGAGAATCGCCTTGTACGACGCGGTGTCTTCAGAGAGTTGCTTGGCGTCGCGCCCGCGCGCCAGCGATTGAATTTCACGGATCGCACCGATCATGTCCGCGACGCGTTGGCGCCAGTGTCTACGCGACACGGAGCGCCTCCTGCAGCACCTCGTCGCGGGCCGCGGGGCGGAGCGAATCGAGCGTGCCGACCTCCACCTCGCGCCCGAGGATCGCCTCGAGCCGAGCGCGAAGCGACGCAAGTCCGAGGAGGGAGACATTTCGATCGAACTCAACGAGGAGGTCGACATCGCTGTCTGGTCGCGGAGTGCCGCGCGCGAACGAGCCGAACACCAGAAGGTGGCGTACGCCGAATCGCGACGACAACTCGGGCATCGCCTCGCGCAGCATCTGGATGAGTTCCTCTCGTGTCACGCGACAATTCTACGCAGATTTCAGGCCGTCCGCGAGGGCCTTCAGCAGTTCCGTGTACGCCTCGCTGGGATTCACGGCGCGGCGGGACATCATCGCCCGCGCGACCTCGATGAACTTCTCGAAGCGGTACGCGCGGCTTCCCGCGTCGGTGCGCCATTGGAACGCGTCGACGCAGCCGCTCACGGGCTCGGTCGCGGCCCACATCGTGGCGGTTCCCACGATCGAGCCGGTCATGATGCGCGTGCCGATCGCGGTCTTCACGTGGTCGCCCAGCACGCAGCCCAGGAACTGCTGGCCTGTTCGTTCGTTCGAGGAGTGCGGCGTGGCCTTCGCGATGATCTCGCCGTATGTGTTGAGGAGGTTGGAGTTGTTGGTCGCGGCGCCGAGGTTGACCCACTCGCCGACATATGAGTCGCCGAGGTAACCGTCGTGCCCCTTGTTGGAATAGGCCTGGAAGATCGTGCCGGCGACCTCGCCGCCGATCTTGCACCACGGGCCGATGGAGGATTGCGGCCGGATGGTGGCGTGCTCGTTGATGGTGGCGTGCGGGCCGACGAAAACCGGGCCGATGATGATCGCGCCGGGACGGACGACGGCGTGCTCGTCGATCACGATCGGGCCGTGCTCGAGGTCGAGCGTCGCGCCGGGATAGACCTTGGCGGATGGGTGGATGACGAGGCGGCCATCGCCGAAGACGATCGCGCCCTTGGCGTGCCCGCCGCCGACGATGCGTTCGGCCAGGAATCGGAGGTCGGTGGCGAGCGCGAAGTCGCGGTGAGCACGCACGCTCCAAGGACGCTCCAGCAGGAATGATTTGGAGGCGCGGATGATGTTCGCGGGCTTGAGTGCGGCGCCGGAAAGGAATGTCGCGGCGGCGGTTGCGTCGACGCTGGCGGCGAGGACCGTGCCGGCATCGTCGGTGATCGCGGTGTTGAGCGGGAGCGACGCGAGCGCGGCGGCATCGAGCGATTGAGCATTGACGACCGGCGGAAGAACGCACCGCCCGTTGACGAGCGCGAAGGACGTCGAGGTCGATGCGGCGCCGGCGGTGTTGCCCGCGGGAGCGGCCGGCATCGCGTTGACCGGGATCGCGTGATCGCCCTGAGCGTGCCGCTCGGCAGACGTAGACGCGAGCTCGCCCGGGACGCGGAGCGCGACGACACGGAGATCGAGCAGGATCGCGAGGCGTTCGAGGTTGGTGAGCGCGCCGGTGCGGATGTCGAACGCGGGGCGCGTGTGGGTAAGCGTGCCGAGCTGGCCGAGCGCGTCGTCGAAGACGATGGCGGGGATTTCGCCGCGGGTAAACATGAAGGGAGTGTAAAGTGGCGGAGTGGCGGAGTGGCGGAGTGGCGGAGTGGCGGAGTGGCGGAGTGGCGGAGTGGCGGAGTTGAAGGATTGTGCCGCTGAGGACTCAATCATCGTTGCTTTGCGTTCCCACCACTCCCCATTCCCGACTCATCATTCCCGACTCACCATTCCAGCTCCCTTCCTGCACGACTCACCACTCACGATTCACGACCTGCTCGCCCTCTTCCGTCGCGTGGTACGCTCCGGGCATGAATGCCGCGCGTGCCATCGTGTTCGACTTTGACGGCGTGATCGTGGACTCCGAGCCGGTGCACGAGGACGCGACGCGTCGCGCCGCCCGCGCGATCGGGCTGGATTTCCCGCACGAGAAGTATGTCGAGGAGTACATCGGCTACGACGATCGCGACCTGTTCCGCGCGATCGCGCGTGATCACGGGCGCGAGCTTGCGGCGGACGAATTGAGCGAGCTCCGTCGCGCCAAGGAAGCCTTCGTGCAGGAGATGCTCCACGCAGGAAAAGCCCCGGCGTGGCCCGGCTCGGTCGAGCTGGTGCGCCGCGCGGCGGAGGCGGGGGCGATCGCGGTGTGCTCGGGCGCGCTGCGGGCGGAGATCGAGCCGGTGCTCGCTCGCCTTGCGATCCGCGAGCTGTTCGGCGTGATCGTGAGCGCGGACGATGTGAGCAGGAGCAAGCCGCACCCCGCGTGCTACGAATTGACCGCGCGGAAGCTGGGCGTC
>JABWBC010000194.1 GCA_013360695.1 Phycisphaerales bacterium | reverse complement strand
ACTCGATCTCGGTTGCGCCGGTGTGCTCGCGCGTGCGCGAGCGGATGGAGAGACGCGAGACGCTGGCGATGGAGGCGAGCGCCTCGCCGCGGAAGCCCATGGTCGCGATGCGGTCGAGGTCGGCGGCGGCGGAAATCTTGCTGGTCGCGTGGGGCGCGAGGGCGAGGGCCAGCTCTTCGGGCGGTATGCCCACGCCATCGTCGGTGATGCGGATGAGTTCGATGCCGCCCTGCTCGATCTCGATGGTGACACGGGCGGCGCCGGCGTCGATGGCGTTCTCGACGAGTTCCTTCACCACGCTCGAAGGGCGTTCAACCACCTCGCCCGCGGCGATCTGGTTGACGAGCAACTCGGGGAGCGCGCGGATCGGGCGGCGTGCCGACGCGGCGTCGAGTTGATCGGGATTGCTCGGCGTTTCGCCCACCTGGCGTTCCTCCGGGCAGATGGTACCCGAGGCGGGGACGGGGCGAGCGGCGCGAGATCGAACCGGATCATCGGGTGAAAAACGGGCGATTCTGGCGGCGAATCAGGCGGCGGATTCGGGCTCGCGCGCGATGGCGAACGCGCGGACGGCCAGGTGAACGCCGCCGCAGGCGCCGATGACCGCGAGGATGGCGGCGATCCCGAGGCCGATGAGGCGAGCGCCCTCGCGCCAGCCTTCCATCTTGTCCATGATCGGCGCGTTGCGGAAATACGCGAAGGCGGCGGCGATGGTGACGAAGACGACGGAGTAGACGATGGCCTTGGCGAGCGTGACGGCGGCGGGGCGCGAGTACCACACCTCGCTGATGGCGGCCAGGGCGTAAAGGACTCCGGCGACTCCAAGGCGGGCGAGCATGAAGGGCTTGAGATTCAACCCGGCGTGGACCTTGTTGGCGCCGAGCCAGGCCAGCACGCCGCCGGTCATGATGAGCCCCGCGACGCACAGGATCGTGAGTCCAGGGCCGTCGGCGAACTTACCCCGGGCGACCAGCAGGCCGAACACGCAGGCGAGGATGGTGACGATCTCGAAGCCGACGAGCGGCCACGCGATGCGCGGCCAGAGCCCGGCGAGCCCCCAGTACGCGCCCGCGAGCGCGGAGAGAAGCGTCAGGCCGCAGAGCAATCCTGTTAGTCCGCGGATCAGTCCGGGCACCTGACGCATGGGCGGGATGCAGTTGGCGGCGGGAGCAGAAGCGTCGGTCATGCACCAGTCTCCGAGTAATTCAGCACGCCGCGGAGCATTGCGGCCTGGGATCATCGCGTGGCGGGATCAAGCGAGCAACTCGTGCCGGCGAGTCACGCGAGAGTGATACATCGGCCAGCGGACCAGGGTTCTCGGCGAATCGCGGGAGTGATCCTAACGGATCGCGACTTCGCACGCGCGGAGCCTGCGCGGGGCGGGAATGGAATCGGGCGGCGTCTATGGGCTCTTTGACGGGCGTTCTGAACCAAGCTGATTGGGCAACCGATGTTCTCGGAACCTGGCGGAGACCGGCGTGAATCTGGGCCGCCTGGCCCGTCGTTCGCGGAGTGAATCGGTTGGTCGGCGGCATCGCCACTCCAGACATGAGTGCGCGCGGCCCGATCTTCATGGCGGAAGCAGCGGAGTTTCCATGAGTTCCAGCCCCAAGAGTCCCGAGTCGTTCCGTTTCGGCGAGTGTCAAGCTCTTGCCGACGTTCGGTCGATGTATGGACGGGTGCTTTCGGCCTGGGCGGTGGATCTTTTGTCACTCCGCGCGTCGGGTCTGGATCGACCGAGCGCGCGCCGGGCCGAGCGGGCGGTGTCGCTGGGTGTGCTCGGAGTCGGGAGCGATCGCGCGTGGGGTGGGCCGGATTTGCCTCGATGGCGACAGGGGCGCCGGGCGGCGTGAGGTGTGGTTCATGTGTCCGCGGCTTTGGCGCGGGCGGGAGAAGATGCGATGAGCGGCGTGACTTCCGGCGTCGGACTGTTCAGCGGGATTGACCGCAACCAGATCATCGCCCAGCTCCTGCAGCTGGAGGCCAGGCCGCGCACACAGGCCCAGGCACGGCTGGTTCAGTTCCAGGCGATCAACGCGGCGTACCTGGACCTCAGCTCGCGGATGCAGGCGCTCAAGACGGCGTCCAGCACGATCCGCACCAAGAACGTCTTCGGAAGCGCGGCGGCGACGAGCTCGGACGACAAGGTGTTGACGGCGACCGCGAGCGCCGACGCGGCGGTCGGTTCGTACACGTTCATCGTCGACCGGCTGGTCAGCACCCAGCAGCGACTGTCAAAGGGCTTTGCCGACAAGACCACGACCGGGCTGGGCGCGACCTCGTTCAGCTTCGAGTCCGGCAAGGCGCGGCTGGACCGCGACATGTCGCTGTCGGACCTGAACGACGGCAAGGGCGTGGAGCGCGGCAAGGTTGTCATCACGGACTCCAAGGGCAACGCGGCGACGATCGACCTTTCCAAGGCCGCCAGCGTGAACGACGTGCTGGAAGCGATCAACGGGAACGGCGTGGCGAAGGTGACGGCCAGTGTGCGTGACGGCAAGTTCGTGGTCAAGGACGCCGCGGGCGGCACGAGCGCCTGGTCGATCAGCGACGCGACCGGATCGACGACCGCGACGAGCCTGGGGATCGCGGCGACCGGCCTCGCGGCGGGCGCGACGTCGACGGGTTCCACGGTCTATCGCGCCCACAGCGACACGCTTCTCTCGACGCTCAACGACGCCAACGGCGTGTCGATCAAGAGCACGGTCGGCAACGCGGCGTACAACTTCTCGATCAACGTCGACGGCGACACGATCAAGGTGAATGTCGGCGATGTCTACGACACCGACAACAAGCTGACCGAGAGCGCCGTCACGACCATGGGGGGCGTGGTCAAACGCATCAACGACGCGCTGACGGCGGGCGGACATTCCGAGGTCGTCGCCTCGATCGATGAATCGGGCAAGTTCAAGCTCACGGGCGCCGCGTCGTCGGTCGTCACGGTCGCAGAGAACAACAGCACGACGGCCAAGGACCTCGGGATTCTCGGGAACTCGGACGCAAACGGCCTGCTCACGGGCAAGCGGGTCCTGGCCGGGATCAACAGCACGCTCGCCAGCACGCTCAACGGCGGTCAGGGGATCGGCGGCGACGGGCAGGTCAATTTCACCACCCGCGACGGGTTCTCGTTCAGCATCAACCTCACGTCGGACTCTTCGCTCGACGAGATCATGCGCCAGATCGAGACCGCTTCGGGCACCGGCTCGAACGGCAAGGCGCGCCTTACGGTTGCGGTCGCCGAAAAGGGCACGGGCCTGCAGATCACCGACAACACGGGCGGGACGAGCAATCTCTATGTCACCGGCTCGCCGCTGGCGGACACGGCGCAGTCGCTGGGCATCTCGACGGGCGCGCTGGGCGTGTCGTCGTCGAGCGTGACGGGCTCGAACCTGCAGCACCAGTACATGGCGCGATCGACGCGCCTGGCCGACCTCAACGCCGGAAAGGGCGTCGGCACCGGAAAGATCAAGCTCACGGATTCCTCCGGCGCGACCGCGACGATCGACATCGGCGACGACGCCAAGACGCTCGGCGACATCATCGACGAGATCAACTCCGCCAGCGGCGGCACGCTCAACCTGGTCGCCTCCATCAACAGCAACGGCGACGGCGTGATCATCAAGGAACGCACCACGGGCGGCACGGTCAAGCTCAGCATCGAGGACCAGTCGGGGAGCGTCGCCAAGTTCCTGGGTATCGCGGGGACCGCCTCGGGCACCGACGCCGCCAACAAGCTCGACGGCTCGCTGGAGAAGACGGTGACGTTCGAGGCGTCGGACACGCTGCAGAAGGTGATGGACAAGATCAACGCCGCGGGCGTGGGGGTATCGGCGACGATCATCAACGACGGGTCGTCGGTGGCGCCGTACCGCCTCAGCCTGACGTCGAAATCGACGGGATCGAACGGGCGCGTGCTGATCGACACCGGCTCCTTCAGCCTCGGGCTGTCGACGATCGACAAGGGCCAGGACGCCAAGGTCTTCTTCGGCTCGACCGACCCGGCCAAGGCCGTGCTGCTGACGAGCTCGACCAACACGCTGGACGGCGTGATCTCGAACGTGAAGATCGATCTCAAGGGCACGAGCACGGACCCCGAGACGCTGACGATCTCGCGCGACACGCAGGCGATCGAGGACCAGATCAAGGTTTTTCTCGACGCGTTCAACACCGCCGTCACCCGCGTCGGGCAGAACATGCGTTACGACGACGCGACGAAGCAGAAGGGCGCGCTGCTGGGCGACTCCACGGCGCTCGAGCTGCGTTCCGCGCTCTTCCGCATGGTTCAGTCGCCCGCCAAGGGCCTGACCGGCAAGTACACGCGCCTGGCGGACATCGGGATCAAGGTCGGCGATGGCGGCACGCTCTCGCTCGACTCCGACAAGTTCCGCGCGGCGCTTCAGGACGATCCCGAAGCGGTCAAGAGCCTGTTCGTGGCCCGCGAGGTCGACAGCGATGAGTACATCGACCTGGGCGGCGGCGTAAAGGTCCGCAACCCGAACTTCGGCAAGGAGTTTTCCAAGCTGGGCGTCGCCAGCGCGTTCGAGGAGTTCGCGAATCGCTACGTCGACAGCGCGACGGGCATCCTCACGCTTCGCAAGAAGGCGATGGACAACCAGATCGAGGCCCAGAACAAGAGAATCAACGACTTCACGGCTCGGCTCGAGGACCGGCGGGCGATCCTTGAGGCCCAGTTCATCGCGATGGAGAAGGCGATCGGTCAGATGCAGACGCAGCAGCAGGCCCTGGGCTCGCTGGGGTGAAACCCGCCTTCCGCGCAGGCCCGGTAAAGTCGCGGTTTCCGAGTTCCGATAGACCCTTTCGATGAGTCAGAACGCCAACGTCAACGCGTACCTCCGCACCAAGGTGCTGACGGCTCCGCCCGAGGAGCTGCGCCTGCTCCTGCTCGACGGAGCGATCAAGTTCGCCGTTCAGGGACGCGAGGGGCTTGTCGCCAGGAACTACGAATCGAGCTTCAGCGGCATCTCGCAGTGCCGCGACATCGTCGTCGAGCTGATGACCACCATCGCCCCGACGGTCGACGCGGAGCTTGCGGCGAAGGTCCGGGGCGTGTTCTCGTTCCTGTTCACGGAACTGACCGAGGCGAGCCTGGAAAAGAACCCGGCGCGCCTGGACAAGGTGATCGAGATTCTGCAGTTCGAGCGTGAGACGTGGGTGCTGGCGATGCAGAAGATCGCGCATGAGCGGGCCGCGGGCATGGTCGGCGCGACGCTGCCGACAACAAACGCCACGAGTGCGGCGCCCGAGAAGACGCCGCTGAATCAGCCGCGCGTGTCGGTCAGCCTGAGCGCGTGAGGCGGTCGGGATCAGGATCAATCATTCGGAATGAAAACGGGCCGCCCGGAGATTCCGAGCGGCCCGCGTCGTTTGATGCTCGCGCGACGGCGCGGCGATTACTTTTTGGCGGGCTTGTCGGCGTGGGGCTTGTCCTTCTTGGAGTCGCCGCCCGCGAGTTCGGCGAGCTTGTTCGAGAACTCGTCCTTGGCGGGATGGCCGATGA
The DNA here is from genome assembly GCA_013360695.1 of Phycisphaerales bacterium. Lineage (GTDB taxonomy): Bacteria > Planctomycetota > Phycisphaerae > Phycisphaerales > UBA1924 > JABWBC01. The sequence continues at coordinate 991 of JABWBC010000194.1, read as the reverse complement.
ACGCGACCTTGCCCTCGCCGTCGACGATGAAGGCGCAGGGGATGCCGTTCTGTCCGGCGGCCTGCATCCAATCCTTGGACATCTCGCGGTCGGAATCGAACGCGACGCGATAGCCCATCTCGTCGCCCTTCTCCTTCACGAACTTCTCGACCTTGTCCTGCTTGGACTTGGCGTCGTCGCCGCGCTCGGAGGCGGCCACGCCGATGAACGCGACGTCCTTGTATTCCTTCTGGAGCTCGGTGAGGTGGGGGATGTTCTTGATGCACGGGCCGCACCAGGTCGCCCAGAACTCAACCACGTAGACCTTGCCCTTCTCGAAGCCGGTGATCTGCTCGCCCTTGACCCAGGCGTCAATCTTGAGCTCGGGCGCCTTGTCGCCGACCTTGAGCGTGACGGCCGGCTTTTCCGCGTCCTTCTTCTTCAGGTCGGGTTTGCCGGCGGGCTGGGCCTGCTTGGGCTTAGCTTGGTCGGCGGGCTTGGCGCCGTCCTGGGCGAGCGCGGCGGTGGGAAGAACGAGCGCGAGAATCGACGCGGCGACAATCCGTTTCATACCGGTGGGCTCCATGACGGCGTCCAGGGGCGTTCGGCGCTCGGCCCGGCCGTCCCGGGCAGCGCTCTTCACAGAATACCGAGCCATCGACGCCGAGTTCGCGCCGGCTGGACTTCTTGGTACAAAACCCAAGCATTGAAGATAGACAAGTGCGTTGTTCGTGCGAATCAATCCCGAGCGGCGGTTTCAAACGCGCTGCCCCACTGGGCGACCAGATTGCCCAGGAGGAGGCCGGCGCTGACGTTTGACCCGGCGTGGCGCTCCGCGTTTCGGATGTGATCGAGGGCCGCCAGCCAGGACGGGACGCGCGGGCCGCCCTCGCGGAGCCCGGCGCGGCAGCGCTCGGCGAGCATGCGGAAGAGCACATCCATGGCGGCGTGGTTGGCGGCTTCCTTGCTGGCGTTGGCGTCGCGTTTGACGAACGCCGCGGACCACTCCTCG
>JABWBC010000193.1 GCA_013360695.1 Phycisphaerales bacterium | reverse complement strand
GCACCCCTTGGCCCAGGGCACGCCCGCGAGGCTCCCGGAGCCCGCGAGCGGCGTGGCGTACTGGGCCGCTTCGCGGCGCAGCAGCGTCGGGGCGTTGGTGTTGAGCGCGATCGCCGACAAGCCGCAGATCACCGCGTCGGTGTGGAAGAGATTGGCCCGCTCGAGCACCGCGGCGTCGGGCCGCCCGCGAGTCTCCGGGTCGTCGGACATGAACTCGATGGCGAACCGCGCTAGGCCCAGCGCCTGGTTGGAATCGGCGGGAAGTACGACGTGCATTTTCTCGGGCATCGGTGTTTCCTTGGAAGAGCGCAAGCGTAAGCCGCACGCCGGCGATCGTCCAAAGTTCATGCTCGCATCCCGCGCCGAGGCCGACCCCACAGCAATGAAAAACGCCACCCTTTCGAGCGGCGTTGTGGAATCACCGAGTTTTTGGGGAGATCAGCCGCCCATCGCGACCCGCAGGGGCTCGGAGATCGTCGTCTGGAGCCCCGCCTCGGTCGCCTTGGTCATGGTCGACCTGGCCATGTCGTTCTTGCCCTCGGATTGCAGCAGCACGATGGTGCTCAGCCACGCCCGCGGCGAGCCCGTCCGGGCCGCCTCGTCCAGCGTCGCACGCTGCAGCCGCTTCATCTGATCGATCGTGATGCCCGCACCATTCGCGTCGAAGGGCTTGGAGGCCAGCGTCGGATCGGTCGCGTACGCGTCGTAGACCCAGCCCGTGCCCGACTCGACCTGGCCCTGGTCGATCGCGATCATGCCCATGAGGCGCTTGGCGACGGCGTCGCTCGGGTGATCCGTGATGTACGCGCGCAGACCCGTGATCGCCTTGGTCGCGTCACCCATGGACCAATAGAGAGTCGCGGTCTGCGGGTCGATCGCCAGCGGATTGACGCGGTACACCGGCGATTCAACGACCACCGGCTGCGTCACGACCGTCGTCGACTGATACACCACCGGGCGCTCAACCACGACGGGCCGCTCGACGACCACGGGCCGCTCGACGACCACGGGCCGCTCGACATACACCGGGCGCTCAACCACGACCGGAGTCTCGTACACCACGGGACGCGACACGATCACGGGCGGCGGGCAATACACCGGCGGCGGGCAATACACAACCGGGCGCGGCGGGGGACATGGCGCGATCACCACCGGCGGCGGGCACGGCACATAGCGCGGTCTGGGCGGATCGCAGCGATCCCAGCCCCGGTTGTACGTCGATATCCGCGCATATCCATTGTCCCAGCCGAAGCCGACGGACACGGAGACCGACGAGCGGTTGTCGTAGCGCGACGAGCCCCAGTGCCCCGAACTTCGGCTCCAGCCGCGATCGTCACACCGCGAATTCCACGAGTTTCCCCGTCCTCGATTGCTCCACCCGTCCGGGCCGGCCAGCGCGGCGCCGGCGAGCGAGGCAACCACGAGCGATACGGCGAGCGGAGCCAGACGCGACGCGGAACGGAGCGCACACATCGGAGATCCCCTTTTCGGGCGGGCGGCGCTCAACACGGCGCTCGTCCGCCACAAGGTTAGTACCCGCAAGCATAGCAGAAGTTCCATCGGGCGTCGCTCAGGGAAAGACTCGGAAACACGCGGCGAGTGTGGATATCTTGGGTTTCATCGCCTCCCGTACGCGCGACGTACCGGCCCCCGCATCGGCCAGAAACACCGATCGGACGTGGGAACGTGTGGACGCGTGTGGGATCGCATCCGACGCGTTCCCCATTTTCACATGACACGCGCGGACGTCGCTCCGCGGGTCCCGGCGTGTCTCACGGGCGATCGTCGTACATCGACGCACCGCAGTAAAGGCAGAACTGGCGGCGTGCCGCGACGACACGCTTGCATTTCGGGCATGGCTTGGGCTCAAGCCTCACCTTGCCATCGAGCTTGCCGTCGGAGAGATCGACCTCGCGGACCTTGGTTTCGAGTTCCTGCTCGCTGAACACGCCGCGCTCGTCGAGCAGCTTGGCCATCGCCATGCTGATCATGAAAAGCGACTCGACCGCGCGTTCCAAGTCGATCGCGCGCGAGTTCGCGTACCTCGCGTCGGCCTGCGCATCTCCCGCCTTCCGTTCCGCTTCCCAGATCCGGCGCTGCTGGCTGATCTCCCAGAAGAGTTCGTACATCGCTATCCCCTTCCAAAACAACCCTTCGTTTCCCCGCGGCGGCGCTGGCGATTCCACCGCCGCCCGCCCGCTCCCCTAGCATCTCATTCCGTCGCGAGGCGTGCCCACGCACGCCGCGGTTTTTTGTTTTCCACCGGCCGATCGGCCCTTCGCAGGAGTTGCCCATGACCGCCCAGCCCGTGATCCTCGCCGCCAAGCGCACCCCGATCGGCAAGTTCTTCGGCGGGTTGTCCAAGGTCCCCTCGCCCGTGCTCGGCGCCTACGCCCTCAAGGCCGCGGTCGACTCGATCGGCGGCTTCGACAAGCTCGGCGGGCAGATCGACGAGGTCATCATGGGCTGCGTGCTGCAGGCCTCGCTGGGCCAGAACCCGGCCCGCCAGGCCGCCCTCAAGGCCGGTCTGCCCGACACCATTTCCGCCGTCACCGTCAACAAGGTTTGCGGCTCGGGGCTCCAGGCCGTCATGCTCGCCGCCCAGTCCATCAAGGCCGGCGACAACAGCCTCGTCCTCGCCGGCGGCTTTGAGAACATGACCGCCGCCCCCCACTTCACCAAGGTCCGCGAGGGCGTGAAGTATGGCAACGGCACGCTGGTCGACCACATGGCCCACGACGGCCTGACCTGCGCCTTCGAGGCCTGCGCCATGGGCAACTCCGCCGATCACATCGCCAAGAAGTTCGAGATCAGCCGCGCCGACCAGGATCGCTTCGCGGTGCAGAGCCACCAGCGCGCCGCCGAGGCGACCAAGGCCGGACACTTCAAGAACGAGATCGTCGCGCTCACCGGCGAGCAGTGCCTCGACAAGAAGAGCCCCGGCGTCGCCAATGACGAGGGCATCCGCGCCGACACCACGATCGAGGGCGTCGCCAAGCTCCGCCCCGCGTTTACGCCCGACGGCACGGTGACCGCAGCCAATGCCTCGCAGATCTCCGACGGCGGCGCGGGCGTCGTTGTCGCCAGCCTCGCCAAGGCCGAATCGCTCGGCATCAAGCCCGTCGCCAGGATCGTGAGCTACCACACCTCTGGTATCGCGCCCAAGGACATCTTCGCGGCGCCCATCGAGGGCATCAAGGGCGCGCTGGCCAAGGCCAAGCTCGGCGTCAACGACATCGACCTCTTCGAGATCAACGAGGCCTTCGCGGCCCAGGTCCTCTGCAACATCAAGGCGCTCAACGTCCCCGAATCCAAGCTCAACATCTGCGGTGGCGGCGTGGCGCTCGGCCACCCCATCGGCGCGTCCGGCGCCCGCGTGCTCACCACCCTCATCCACCAGCTCCATCGCACCGGCGGCAAGCGCGGCGTGGCGGCGCTGTGCCTCGGCGGCGGCAACGCCGTCGCGATGGTCGTTGAAACCATGTGATCAACGCTCGAATCAATCTTGTTTGATTCGCTCAACCCGCCTCCCAGGGCGGGTTTTTCATGCGCCATTCACGTCGCCAAACGCACCTGTATTCCCGAATGCCGATTGCCGAATGCCGTCGGGCTACTTCTTCGGCACAAACACCAGGTCCGTTCCCTTTCCTTCCTTGCGGAGCGCGTCAAACTCCGACATCGCGCGCTTGCCGCCATTGTCCTCGTTGTCGTCGCCGACGGAATACAGCGTGTACGACGCCCGCGCCTTGCGGTCCTGGCCGGGCTTGTAGACGAAGCCCGAATCCGTGTATGGATCGCCCGGCATGCCCTCGATGAACGCCGGCACGAGCTGATCGAGCTTCTCTGGATACTCGCCCTTGGCCGCCCGGTACCGCTCCAGCGCGATCATGATCCGCGCCGCATGCTGCTGCTGCATCCACTGATCCCGGGCGCTGATCGCCTTGCCGATCGCCGGGATCATGAGCTGGAGCAGGATGTACCGCTTCGGAACCTCGATCCCGATGTAGTCATCCGCGTTGCCCCGCCTCTCCTTCCGCGGGAGTTCACCGAGCTCCTTGAACCTCGCATACACGCGCTCGGCCAATTCCTCGGTCTGCGCCCGCGAGGGCATGGCGATCGCCACCACGTTCGCGATCGGCGGCGAGGAACCCGTCGGCCCACCGGTGCCCGTCAGTCCGCCCGCCGCGGACGGGATGAACCGCCCGGACTTGTCGTGCGTGCGCTGAGCGATGTCCATGAACATCAGCCGCTCGGCCTCGAACGAGTCGCGCATCGGGCGGCGCGAGGCATCGTCCGCAAACACCGCCGCCAGCTTCTCCAGCACGGGCGCGGGAATGTCGCGTGCCACAATCGTCTCGCGCATCACGTCCGCCGCCAGCGCGTCGATCGCGATGCTGACCAGCGAGCCAATCAGGATCGGGTCGTGCCCCACCGCGCGAGAAAGCCCGCGTGCATCCGCCAGCGCCTCAACGAACGTCTCCCACTCCCCCGCCTCCGCCGCCATGACCGCCCGGGCGCGGCAGTACCGCGCCGCCTTCCGGCTGTCGCCAAGCTCGGGCACGATCAACTGGATCAGCGGCCCGGCCGGCGCGGGCCTCGCAACGAACCTCGCCTCACGCAGCGTCTTGAGGTCCGCCGGCACGCTCGACGCCTTCACCCGCTCGACATACTCCCGCGCGATCTCCACGGCCTTTGCCGGCGCGTCCGCAGCCTCGAGCGCCGAAAGATCCACGGGAAACGCGAACCTGGAATCCCAGTCCACGGGCGCGTCCCCGGCCTTGCCGTACTTCTGCCCAAACTCGTCGTCGACCTGCTTGAGCGTCGTGCCGACCCGCTGCAGCGCGTCGTACTCGTTCTTCGCGGAGGCGTCCTGCCCGCTCATCGTCAACGCGTGCAGCTTCTCGCCGTAGTCGACCGTGATCGACGGCGTGGCGTTGAGCGCCCAACGCACCAGCCAACCCGACCAGGCGCAGAAGCCGATCAACAGCAGCGCAACAACGATGAGGAAGGCCTTGAGCGTAGAAATCCCGTGGCGGTTCGCGTGCATGCCGCATGGTACCTCGCACCGAGGGCGGGGTTGCGAGGCGGATTGAAAAAGTCGGGCCCGGCCCTACTTCGTCGCCGTGTAATCAAACACCCCGCGCCCGGACTTGTCGCCCAGGCGTCCCGCCGCCACCAGCTGCTTCAGCAGCGGGCACGCGCGATACCGGTCGTTGTTCAGCCCGTCGGCCAGCACGTTCATGATGTGAACGCACGTGTCCAGGCCGATGAAGTCCGCCAGGCGCAAGGGGCCCATCGGGAAGTTGCACCCCAGCTTCATGATCTCGTCGATGTGGGCCGGCTCCGCCACGCCCTCCATCCACGCGTAGAACGCCTCGTTGATCATGGGCATCAGCACGCGGTTGGAAACGAACCCCGCGCGGTCGTTGGCCGGGATCGGAGTCTTGCCCATGCTCTGCGCCAGCGCGATCACGCGCTCCGTCGTCGTCGCGCTGGTCTGGTTGCCCTTGATCACCTCGACCAGCTTCATCACCGGCACCGGGTTGAAGAAGTGCATGCCGATCACGCGCTCGCCCGCGCCCTTGTGCGCGTGGTCGGCCGCGGCCGCGATCTCGGTGATGCTGATCGAGCTCGTGTTCGTCGCCAGGATCTGGTTGCCCGGGAATATCTTGGCGAGCTGCGCGAACAACTCGCACTTGACTTTGGCGTCCTCGACGATCGCCTCGATCACCACCTCGGCGTCTTTCAGGCCGTCCACGTGGTGCACGTACTTCAGCCGCCCGAGCGCCGCGTCGACGTCGCCCTGGTTCATACGCCCCTTCTCAACCTCGCGTGCCAATCGCTTGGCGTGATCGGCCTTGCACTTCGTAAGCGCCTCGTTGGCCTTGTCAAATACGACGACGTTGTGCTTGGCCACGGCCGCGACCAGCGCAATTCCGCCGCCCATCTGCCCCGAACCGATGATGCCGATCGTGGTGGTGCCCATGGAAGACCTCCCGAGAAGTCGCCCAAAGCGACGGACGGCCGGCGCGCGGGCGAGGTGTTTTCCACAGCATACCCCGGCGCTCTCGCCCGGTACACTTGCCCCATGCCGAGCATCCCGCAGCTCGAAAAACTCCTCTCCCTCGACCCCGCCGACGCCTTCGTGCTCTACGCCCTGGCGATGGAGCACGCCAAACTCGCCGAGAAAGACAGGGCCTTTGCCTACTTTGACCGGTGCATCGCCGCCGACCCGGCCTATTGCTACGCATACTTTCATAAGGCTCGTGTGCAAAGCGAGTCGGGGCAGACCGGCGACGCGATCGAGACGTTGAACCGGGGAATCAACGCCGCCAAGGCCGCCGGCGACGCCCACGCAATGTCCGAGATGCGCGAGTTGCTGGATCAGCTCGTCTGAACTCCGCGGAACCAGGAGCGCCCGCACGCGACGAACCACACGCACCGCCATGGCCCGAAGCCCAAAGCCACGCCCGCCCCTGGACCTCGACGCCGCTCGGCGCGCCGCGGTCAACCTGCTCCGCGTGCGTGATCGTTCGAGCGAC
>JABWBC010000192.1 GCA_013360695.1 Phycisphaerales bacterium | reverse complement strand
AACGCGGGTAAGGAACCCCGGCCCGCTCTGGTCCCACACGCCGCGATAGACCAGCACCGAGTGCGGCAGGTCACGGATCGCATGCCAGAGCATCGGATGGTTCCGCGTCGCACCGAGCACCGATGGCGAGAGCATGTGCGGGCGGCTCGCGCCGTGGCTGGCGATCGTAGAACAGAACGCTCCGACCCCGGCGACGAGTTCATCGAGCGAGCGCAGCGGCAGACGATCGGGATCGACGAACACGCCGCCCTCGCGGGCGAGCACCTCGTATCGCAGCAGGTTCAGCCGTGCCGCCGACGCCGCAGGCTCGCTGAGGTCGAGCGTCTGCTGCCACTGATCGTGGTTCAGGATCGGCGGCCTGTTCTCCAGCGTGAATGTGACGACGTCCCACTCGGGGTGCAGCGTCTGCCATGCGTGCTTCCACGCAGCAAGCCGCGGACGATCAGGGGACTCGGACAAGTCGGCCGTGTAGATGACCTTCGGGATCATGCCTTCACCTCTTCTTCGCTGCTCAAACCGCTCTGCTGCCACTTCGCGGGAGGCACGCCCTCCATGCCGCCCTCGATGAACGACGATGCACCCTCACCGAGCGCCACGGACTGCTGGGCGCTGCCGGAGCCCGAGCCTGAACCGGGCGGGCCCGAGCCACTTTCGCTCCCGCTGCCGCTCGAGGAACCAGACGAACTGCCAGATCCTGACGAGCTTCCAGAGCTCGACATGGACGAGCCGCTGGATTTGCCGCTGCCGGAGCCGGACCCGCTGCCGCTGGAGGAGCCTGATCCCGAGCCAGAACCAGAGCCCGAACCAGAGGCCGATCCCGATCCGGTGGCCTGCGTCGCGGGCATGTCGTTGTGGACCCACACGCCGTCGGCGAGGAACACGTTGAGACCGGGCACATGCACCGCGACCGTGGTGACGCGATCGCCGGCGCGGCTGATCGTCTCGACACGCTCTTCGCTGAGGTCGTGCCGTACGAGATAATCGCCGACGAGCACAAACTCCGCCGACACGAACCCGACCTCATCGCCGCGCCGCAGGAGCACGGGGTGCTCGGGAGTGAGCCGCAGGCGACCGTTGATGGTGATGAACCCATCGTGCGTGCCGACCTTGACGCTGGCCACGGATCCGGTGACCGGCGTGAGCACCGCTTCGGCTCGCTGGCGCAGCCATTGGTACTGCGCTCGCCACGGCACATCTCGATCGAGCCCCGCCACGTCGAGCGCCGCGACCCGGTCGCCCGGCTTGAGACGCTCGATCGGTACGGTCTGGCCCGAGGCCAGAAGCACCGGCGTCCCGGCCAGCACGCAGTTAGAGCCGGGACCCGAACCTCCGGGGCCGGAACCACCCGGCCCGCTTCCCCCAGGGCCCGACCCTCCCGGCCCAGAACCGCCAGGGCCGGAGCCTCCGGGACCCGATCCGCCCGGACCGCTCCCGCCGCCACTGGACCCGCCCCCGCCCGACGAACCGCCGCCGGAACTGCCCCCTCCGGACGATCCTCCAGAGGACCCGCCTGAGGACATGCCCGAACTCGCCCCCGACGACATCCCACTGGACGCCCCGGAACTCATGCCCGAAGAAGCGCCCGACGAACTCATGCCGGAAGAACTGCCGCCGCCGGAACTGCTCATGCCGCTGGTGCCGCCGCTGCTCGACATTCCCGAGGAGGACATGCCACCGCTGCTCGACGGCGTATCGCTTGGCGTGCTCGATGGCGTGTGCGTCGTCCCTGGCGTGTTGCTGGTGAACGCATCGGTGGTGTAAAACGTCAGCGTCGGCGTGCCGCCCGGCCCGGTTGTGTAAATCACATCGCCGGTCGTCGAGTAGCTCGGCGGCATGCTCGGCGTGCTGGTGGGCGTCGAATAGGTGCTGTACGAAGAGTCGGGCGACTCCGACGGCGTCGAGTAGTTGCTCGAACCGCCGCCCTGCGGGGCGCGGCCCGTCGCCCAGACCGGGATATAAAGGTAGTAGCGGGTGGGGCCGTCGCTCATCGTGCGGCCTCCTGAGGTTTGGTGATGGGGTTGGGCTCATACCAGCCCTGCGTGTTCACCGGCTTGCCGCACTCGGCCGACGCGGCCGCGACGGCGTCGGCGAATTCCATGCGCTCGAAGACCTGCAGCTCGCTGCCGGGCGAACAGTTCACCACGCGGAAGCGGTGCTTCTCGAAGTGCGGCTTGAGAGCCTCGAAGCGTCGTGCCAGCGAGTCATACAGCACGTTGTTGTGCCGGATCGCGTTGGCTGCCCGGTTCTCGGCGAAGGCGTACTTGCGGTCCTCGGCCATCTTGAAGTCGCAGCCCAGCAGGTACACCGTCGAGAATCCGAGGTAGTGCAGGAGGCGGAGTGCCACGAGCATGACCGAGCGCTTGCCGGTGATGCCCAAAGAGTCGGGGTTCTTGGCGTCGTTGCCCCACGGGACGCTGTCTCCAGTCAGGAACCGCTCATGGTCGAAGTGATCCGCGCGACGGAAGAACATGACGCTGGGCATCTGCCGGACCCTGAACGCGCTGTTGCGCATCACGCTGTCAGCGCCCTGGATGCGGAGCCGCTTGTCCCACATGCACGTGGGCACGAACTTCAGAATGCCCGGGTCCTTCCAGCCGGTGTCGATGAATCGGCCGGGATCGTCGACGCAGGTCCACAGCGTCGGACGATGCACCGCCCAGGCGTTGTTCACGGCCATCGTGACGATGCCGCGCTTGTTGAGCGCCGATAGATCGAGCTGCGTGAGCGACGGACCCGACAGGATCAGGAATGCCGAACGCCCGCGGTAGAACCCGCCGAGCGACACGGAGTCGAAGTCGGCGGTGTAGAGGCGCAGGCCATCACGCGACGGCTTTCGCGCCTTCAGACCGGCCTGGAGCGCCGCGATGTCAGACTGGTTCTCACGCACCGCAGCACCCCCCATCACTGTCACCCTTGAAACGGCCGACGATGAACCGCCGCTCAGCCCGCGGGTTGATCACGGTGGCGACACGCCCGATGCGATCGAGCCACCAATCCAGCGGGCGCACAGTCGGGTGCAGACCTTCGCCCGCGACGGTGGTCTTGCTGGGCCGGGTGCAGATCGAGACGACGAAGTGGCCGCGCGGCTTGGCGACACGGCGCATCTCCGCGAGAACCGCGTCTACATCCTCGGGGAGCAGATGCTCGAGTGCGTCGAAGCTCGTGACGATGTCCGCCACGCCCGCGTGCAGCGCGGTCTTGTGCATCGGGCGGATGAGGTCGGCATCCGGGAATGCAAAGTCCACGCCCAGCCCGTCGATCCCCAGCCGGCGCAGGTCCCGCACGAGGTCGTTGCGGCCGCATCCAAAGTCCACGACGAACCTCGGCTTCAACTTCTGGATGATCGGGACGGCAAGCTTGCCGTGGTTGGTCGAGCCGTACGTCGAGCCAGGCTTGGCGGCCAGCGCCACGTACTTGGCTCGCTCCTTCTCGCGGCGAGTGTCCAGAGTCGTCGGGGTCGTCGTCACTCGGCACCTCCGATGTAGAGGTTGAACTTGCGGTCCTCGTCAGCGGGGTCGGCGATCTCGATCAGGCTCATGGCCTCGAAGACCCACACCGGCTTGCCCTTGCTGTTGCGCTCGCAGGTGAGCTGCACGCACACCCCCTCGGGGATTGGCACGAGCTTGGGTTTGAGCGACCGTGCGGGCGGGCACTTGGGGAGCACGCCCGGCAGCTCGCACACCGGCCCCAGCCCGAGCAACCCACCGAAGCCGGAGCCCGGTACCGAATCGTTCATGTGGTGCGCCTCGAAGCGGTTGATCGCCAGCCGCGTGGGGTCTTCACCGCCGCTTGCGAGCTGGGACGACAGTCCTCCCTCGATGGGCACATACCGGAGGTAGGTCTCGCTGCCGGGGTTGCCGTCAATCTGGGCTTCCACCCACGGATAGCGCCAGCGGTTGCGCTCGGTCGGGATCGCCTGGGCTGCGCCGAGGATCGCGGTCACACGTCCGGGCGACGGGCGGCCGAGTTCAAGGACCGCCCACTTCTCGCCGGTGCCCTCTTCCTTCCAGAGGATCGGGATGCCGCCCATGGGCGTGCTGGCCAGGACCGTCTCCTCGGCCGCCAACTCGCAGGTCGTGTCGGTCTCGTTGGTGATGAACACCCGCGCCACCGTGACGCCGGTGAGCACGCAGCGCCCCAGCTTGTTGGGCTTGATCGGCTGGAGTGCGACGACAAACGCTGGGCCTGCCGTTTCCTCCGTGGCAATGTCGCCAGTCAGCGGCGTCCGACTCTGGAATGTTCGTTCCTGGTCGTCCTCGCCGGGCTCGACGAGCACGCCGGTGATCGCCATCGCGTGGTACGGCTCGATCTCGTCGCCGGAGTCGTTGCGGACCAGCACGATGCCGCGCTGGGCAGACTCGACAAGCGGGCCCGCGACGGCTTCGCCGCGACCCTGACGCCGGCGCAGGTCCACAGCCGCATCGACAAACGCGTTGTACGCGCCCGCGGGGAGGCGGAGGGGATCACCGGATCGGACTTTGCGCAGGTCGTCAGGCATGGTTGGAGGGACTCAGATTCCCAGTGCTCCGAAGTTGGCGTCGTCGTACACGCGCTCGACGTAGGCGGCGATGGGCTTCTTGATGATCGCGCCGGACCCGGTGTCCTCCGCGTCGGCGTAACGGACCCACAGGTACTCCCACCCTTTCTTGTTGATGCCCGTGATGGAGCCGACCGAGAGCCCGGTTTCGTTGGGACTGGCGGCGAACCGGAAGGTGATCTCCCAGTCGTCGTCGGGCCCATCCCCGCGCTTCGAGCCGGTCGCGCCCAGGAACAGCACCTCGCCGGGTGCAAAGCCCTTGAACCCGCCAGCGTTGGTCTTGCCCGTGCAACTGAAGATCGCGCCCTTGTACGCCCCGGTTACCTGCGCATCGCTGAAATAGTGCGTTTCCGAGAACTGATACACGGGCACGGTGATATCCACGCCCTCGACGCCGTCGGCGGTCACGCCGATCGCGCCGCCAAAGTCCGGTGCGGTCGATCCGGATGCCGCCCGCGCCTGCACCGTGTCCTTGCTCTGGGTGATGTGCTGCGTGCCGCCACCGGTCTCGAAGTTGAACGACGCCTCGCTGGGAGTGGACGTGCCGCTCGTGCTGTTCTGGCTGTAGCGGACCGCTACGTCCCACAGCTGTGGCCCTATGGGCTCGATCTGGATGCTCTGACGCGGGAGCGTGTCGTAGGTCGCCGGGGAACTCGCCTGCGCCGCATCGCGGGCAGCAATGTCGTTGTCCGTGCCGCGCACAATGTAGCCGAGCTCCGCAGACGACTGCGATGCTTGGTTCGCCTTGGTGGAGCGACGGCTCTCGAACTTCTCAAAGACCTCAACCGGCACGAGTGATGACCTCCTTTCCTGGGGTGGGGATCAGGCGAACCGCAGTCCGTTGTCCACGCTTGCATCGAGAAGGCGCTTGGTGTTCTTGGCCGTCGCCTCCGTGGCGGTGGCCGTGCGCTCGGCGGCATCGCCACCAGTGCCAAGCCCCGAGACGGCCGCGGAACTGAACGTGCCCGTGACGCTGATGCCCTTGCCGATGGCCGCACCGAGTCCCGACAGCCGGTCCTCGAAGTCGGCCATCAGATCCCGCTGCGGGCGACCTGGTCCCTTCTCGGCGTCTGCGGCCTCGCGCTTCTTGCGGGCCTCCTCGATCGCGGCGGCCAGCTTCTGCTTGGCGGCGTCGAGCGCGGCCTGGGACTCTGCGAGCCCCGCGGCCGTGTCCTTGCGCAGGGCCTCCTGCGCGTTCTCGAAGTCCTGGCCGATGCCCGCGAGCGTCGCCTCATGCATCGCGGCCGCGTCCTTGCGCTGCGCCTCGCGTTCCTTGTCGCGTGCGGTCACGGACTGCTGAGCGGCGTTCTCCAGTTCGACGAGCCGCGATTCGAGCTGCTGATCCACCGCCTTTTTCGCGGCTTCAACATCCAGCCCGTCGTCAAAGAGACCCTGGATCTCCAGCATCCGCTTGGCGACCCAGCTCGACGCCTCCTCCCAGATCATCTGGAAGCCGGTGGCGAAGTTGGTCCATGTCTTTGACAGGAAGGCGGTGGTCTCGATCCACGCGACCTCAAGCGCGTGGAACACGATCTCCGCGGCGGCAAGCGCCCCGTACCACATGGAGTATGCCGTGGAGACGAAGAACTCCTTGGCCCCCAGCCATGCCTTGTTCAGCGCCGCCACGCCCTGCTGCCAGATGACCTTGAGCGACAGCCACAGGATCTCAGCGGCCAGCGCGATGTCGCCGGCGGCGAGAGCGTCGGCGATGCCGCCGACCACCTTGCCGACCCAGTCACGCAGTTCGGTGAACTTCTCCGCGAGCCACGACAGTGCCTCGCCGCCAGCGCCGGTGACGACCAGCAATGTGCCGCCAAGCGCCACGATCGCGGCGATGGTCAGGCCGACCGGCGTGAGGATCGCGCCGATTGCGGCCCCGATCAGGCTGAACGCCGTGCCGATCCCGCCGATGACGGCGGCCACGATGCCAAGCGCCGCGCCGATGCCAGAGATGATGTAGCCCAGGCCGACGATGGCAATCCCCGCGACGGCGACCGCCGCCGCGACCTTGAGCGCCCAGACGACCGTT
>JABWBC010000191.1 GCA_013360695.1 Phycisphaerales bacterium | reverse complement strand
CACCCGGCCGGCCCGCTCCGACGGCCGCGCGACCCGGTTCACCCTCGACACCTCGTATTCGTCCGTGCTTCCCGACGCCCGGTCGCGGGCGCCGGGCGGCGAAGGAGCGGATGAGGATGATCGATTCGGAGGCGGCTTGGCCATGGAAAGGGCGACTGTAGCGCGAGCGGGGGCGGATTCACGCGGGGATGGTTGACATCGTGCGTCGGTGCCACTTCACTCCGGGTCGTGAGTGATGCCGCTCTCCAAGCCGAACCGACCGCGCGGGCTGATCGCTCGCCGCGTGTGTTGTTCACGGCCTTTGAGCCCAGCGGCGACGACCACGCGCAGGCGGTGATCCGCGAACTGCTTTCTCGTCATCCGGACCTGAAGATCTACGCGTGGGGCGGGCCGCGGATGGCGGCGGCGGGCGCGGAGGTGATCGAGCGGACGGGCGACGACGCGGTGATGGGATTGCCCGGGCTGAAGAAGCTGCAGGAGCATCGCAAGATCAACGAGCGGATCGATCAATGGCTCGAGCAGAACCGGGTTGATCTGCACGTGCCGGTGGATTCGCCGGCGGCCAATTTTCCGATCTGCGCGATGGCCAAGGCTCGCGGGATCAAGGTCGTCCACCTGGTGGCGCCGCAGATCTGGGCGTGGGCGCGCTGGCGGATTCACAAGCTTCGCCGACTGACGGACCGCGTGCTGTGCGTGCTGCCATTCGAAGAGAAGTTCTTCGTGAAGCGCGGGGTGCCGGCGACGTTCATCGGGCACTTCCTGTTCGACGAGCCGATCGATAAGGCGGCGCTGGACGCGAAGGTCGCGGAGCTGCCGACTGGCTCGCCCCGGATCGCGATCATGCCGGGCTCGCGCCCCGACGAGCTTCGCCGGAACTATCCGATGATGCTGGAGGTCTTCGCGAAGGTGCGGGAGAAGCACCCGGGCGCGATCGCGGTGGTCGCGGCGACGCGTCCGGCGGTCGCGGAGCAGTTGCAGGTGGTCGCGGCGCAGCTGGCGGATCGGCTGGGGCTTGGGCACGTCGAGAACAACGGATGGCCGGAATCCATGCGCTGCGTCGTGGGCGCGACGGACGTCGTGATCCGCTGGTGCGAGCTGTCGCTGGTGAAGAGCGGCACGGTGACGATGCAGGTCGCCAAGCAGCTTCGCCCGATGGTGATCGTGTACAAGAAATCGAACCCGCTGCTTTATTACGTGGTGAAGGCGATCATGGCGACCAAGCTGTTCACGTTACCGAACGTGATCGCGCACCGCGAGATCGTGCCGGAGTTTGTGCCGCATTTCGGCGGGCCGGAGCCGATCGTGCGTGCCGTGCTGGATGTCGTGGAGAAGCCCGGGGTGGCGGCCAAGCAGCGCGAGGAACTGGGCGCGATCGTGTCGCAGTTTGCGGGACGCAACGCGCGGAAGCTGGCCGCGGATGAGATCGAGAAAGCGCTGGGACTGAGATAAGGCGACGCTAGGTGCTCGGCGTGCCACCCACCGCGGCCGCGATGTCCGTGATGACCTCGCGCGCGGAGGCGTCGGCGGTGGCGCGGCTCTTGTGCATGAACGACCGCCACATCCAGGGGAGCGGGATCACCGAGAGCGGGAGGTACCACCACCACGTCGGGATCGTGTACCACGAGAAATAGGTCTTGAGCATCGAATCGGTGACCCAGACGCCGGGCCACACGGTGGCGATGAGGAGCAGCGCGTAGATCCAGGGCATGCGCTTGTTCATGGCGGCTCGAAAGACGAGGCGCGAGCCCGAGCCGCTCGGCTCGATCGAGCACGAGAGCGTGTGCTCGAATGGTGTGGCGAAAGCGTCGGCGCGGAATTCGGTGGCGGACATGGCGGCGAAGCCGGGGAGCTTGCCGCGTTTCGAGAGCTGGCGTGCCCGATCCATCACCTCGCCGGGCGGGAACGGGGACTCGACGATCGGCAACCCGTTCGGGTTTGGTCCGGTCGCTTCTTGGCCTTGCGTCTGCATAACACCTCGAAGGGAGCCGCCAGCCGATTCAACACGATCACGCCGCGAATCTATCGGAGGAATCGGGGCGGGGCCTGCAGGGGTTGGCACGCGGAATGCCCGTACCGTTGATAGCCATGGCTCAGAGCCTCCAGAGTGGTCCGGTGTTGCGTTTGGTGAACGCGGACGCGGCGTTGGAACAGCGCCCGTCGCGCGTGGCCACCACGCCCGACCTTCGGCGTGCGGCGGGGTCGGTGGCAACGGAGAATCGGGCCGCGGCGGGGCTTTCGGCGCTCGATGCACGCTGGGTGTTTGCGGTGCAGGTGGCGCGGACGCTCGACGGGGGCAAGGCGGCAGTGCTTGTGCCCGAGAAGCGACGGGAGCTTGTCGCGGGCGCGGTGCGGATGGGCCTCAGGGCGTTCGACGCCAACCTCGTGATCGCGCTCGTTCA
Source organism: Phycisphaerales bacterium (assembly GCA_013360695.1). Taxonomy (GTDB): domain Bacteria; phylum Planctomycetota; class Phycisphaerae; order Phycisphaerales; family UBA1924; genus JABWBC01. Next base: position 4,196 of record JABWBC010000191.1, on the reverse strand, counting down.
GGACGCCGCAAGGCGCGGCGAATCGCCCCTCTCGCGCGAGACCGAGTTCTGCCTCAAGCTCGTGAAGGCCCCGAGCGATGAGGGTTCCGAGGGATGGAACTGGATGCTGATCGTGGGGATGGCGCTGCTGCTCGCGGGCGGGGCGCTGGCGGGACTGATGATTTGGATCAGGTCGTAAGGGAAGTCACGGAGTCACGGCGTCAGAGTGCCCCTTCGCGGGCGCTCGTGGCTCGCAAGCTCGATGACTTCGCCGTCATGCCATTGGACAACCAATCGGTTTGTCCACCGGGCGTGACGGCGACCTAACTCTGCTTCGACGTTGAGCTCGGGGCCGAACGCGGGACCGAGCTCGAGGCCGGGTCGGGCTTGGGTTCGGGCGTGTGCGCGCCCTTGCACATGCGCTCCAGCTCGCGCGGCGACATCACGGGAAACGTGGTCCGCCCCGTCGCAAGCATCGCTTGGATATAGGGAACGCACAGTCCGCACGACGAGCCGCAGCCCGTGGTGTCAAGGAGCGCCTCAAAGCCGAGCGATTCGTCCGCCGCGATGTCGCGGAGTTCCTCGAACGGGATTTGCCTGCACACACAGCGATCGATCGGCATTCGGGCGCCCCATGTCGTTCGTGGAGACTCCACGATACTACAACATCTATCGTCGCCAGGCACGCCAATCTGGAACGTACCACGGATCGTTTTCCGCGCTCAGTGATCCAATGCGGAAAAGCGGATCAAGAAGCGCGTTTGCGTCGTGCGAAAAGACCCGTGCGGAACCATCGGCAGTCGCACCGATAGAGGAAATCCCCGAGTGGCGGAACGATGTGGTGGGGCTCGGATTTTCGACCCACGAATCCTCTGAAAAAATGCGCGGCGGGTCGAGTAATGCGCAGTTACGCAGCTTTCCCGCAACAACGACCATTGCGTCCGAAAAGACCAGCAGCTTCGACGGGTGCGCGATGTCGGCCACGCGCTTCCATGCGCGGAAGCCGATCGTCTCGCCCCAGCCGGGTGTTTTGGCGGGCGAGAGGTAGTAGCCGTTGTAGCCGTAGGTGCTGGTGGGCGACGACGAGCCGCCCTGCGGGCGATAGCTCTCCCAGGGCTGGGCGGCACACTCAAGCACCGATCGCGGCGCGAGCGTCGCGTCGAGATAGGGCGCGAGAAACCCCCGCGCGTAGTCGGTCGGCGCCGACGACTCGCCGTGGCTGCCCCACCAGAAGACCTGCGGCCCGTCGCCGATGTCCTCGGCGCTCCAGTACGCCAGCGGCATGGCGCGCTCGCGGTTGGCGTTGGCGTAGAGATTCCACGCCGTGATGAGCTGACGCTGGTTCGAAAGGCACGAGGCCGAGCGGGCGGCGTCACGCGCCCCACGCAGCCCGGGCATGAGCAGCGAGATCAGGACCGCGATGATGGCGATCGAAACAAGAAGCTCGAGGAGCGTGAAGGCGCGAGGCGACATGGCACATCGGCACATACGCACAGGTCCGCATGAGCACATGTGCGCAGGGCCGCATGAAGGCCGGGATTGGCGTGCGGAGCAAATCATGGGCGGTGCGATGCCATGTCGTCGAGTTCATCGGCGCGGAGGACGCGGAGGAGTTCATCGTGGTCGAGGGAGTTGATCGCGTCGTCGCGGTTGACATCGCGGTCGCCGCGCCCTTGCTCCCACCAGTACAGGTCTTCGATGTCGGTCACGCCGTCGGCGTTGACGTCGGTGTGCGCCGGCGCGGGGCCGAAGGCCTGAAGCCCGCTCGCGCCGATGCTGTAAAGACTGCCGGCGCCGATCGCGGGCGCGCTGCCGACGCCCGTGCGTTGGGCCGCGATGAATCCGGGCTGAGCGTTGCCGACGCCGGTGGGCAGCTTGGTGATGTCAATGGCATAGAGGTCGGTACAGGGTGAATACGAACCGCCGCCGGTGGGCGTCGCGCCGATGAAGAGGATGTTCTTCTTCGAGGCGAGCGCGGGCTGATGGGTCCAGCCGCCCATGACGGTGAACTCGCCGAGATCGATCTGCCCGTTGTGGTTGGCGTCGGTCCAGGTGTTGAGCGCGGAGTCCCACAGGCGCTCGCTCCAGGTTTGATGGTCGGCAAAGAGCTGGAGCGTGGGGAGCGTGCCGTAGCCCTTGAGCCCGCCCGAGAGCGCGATGCGTCCATCGGGGAGCACGATTGGCGTGGCGCCGGTGCGATTGCATGGCACCGACCAGCGGAGTTCGCCCGTGCGTGCGTCGAGCTTGACGAGGTTCGCCGATTCACGCCCGCCGGTGAAGGCGTACGACGCCGCGAGCACGAACGCGCCGTGATCGCCTGATTGCCGTGCCGTGGGCTGATGCACGGCGGGCGCGGAAAAGAAGCCCTCGTTGATCACGTTGTCGAACGACCAGAGCGGCGTGGGGCCCGCGACGACGTCGAAGCACAGGATCGAGCCCGGCGCATAACCCGGATCGCCCATCGTGCCGACGTACGCGCGCCCCTGGTTGTACGCGACCGTGTCTCCCGAGGCGAATCCGAGCGGGAAGGTCCACACGATCGTGCCGGGCTGGTGCGGGTTGAACGCGGCGTCGAAGGGGTCGATGTTGACGCACACGAGGCGCGCGTTGCCCGCGAAGCCGTCGTACTCGGTGATGAGCACGCGGTCGCGCATGAGCAGATCGGTAGTTACGGCGGGGGAGGCGTTGACGACCGGGGCCGCCAGGGCCAGCGACCACTTGAGGGTGCCGGTCGCGAGGTCGAACGACGCCAACGTGGTGCCCGTCGCGACGATCGCGGCGTTGTGCTCAAGATCCAGCGCGGGTGACGCCCACGAATCGAATGTGGGCGACGTGATCGGGGCGGCCCAGGCGATCGCGCCGGTGCGCCGATCGATCGCGTAGAGAGAGAACTGCTTGGCCGCGAGCTGGATCGAGCCGATCGCGAGCACGTGCGAGGGCGAGACGACGGGCGTGGACTGCCCGACGAAGGTGATCTCGCGTCCCAGCGAGTCCTGGGACACGGTCCAGAGCGGCGCGGCGAGCACGCCCGCGCCCGGCGCGAACGAATTTGTGTTGATGGATGAGCGCGACGCGTCGCCCGCGAAGTGCGTCCATGATTGGGCGAAAACGCCCGGAGAAAGGCACGCCGCCACGCCGAGCGCGATGAGAAGTGAGCGAGGCGCGGTCATGGCCGAGCTCCCGAGGAAACGCAGATATCGATCGCGCGGCGGGCGGAGCTGAGCCCCGCTGTTTGCGACACGCCCGCCTCCGAGAGGCGGGCCACCCAGACGCAACGCGCCCGCCTCCGAGAGGCGGGCCACCTTGACGCGCCGAGAAATCCGAACGCGAGGAGCGGGATCGCGCCGGGCGCGGGGATCGGCGAAACATCGACGAACGCGTCGATCTCCGGCGTGCCGCCGAGGCCGTCGGGGTTGCTGACGCGCACGAACGAGATCGAATCGAGGCCGACGCTGGAGACATCGACGCCCAGCCCGCCGCCCGCGCCGCGGTACGCCGCGACGATTTCCGCGAAGGTCTTGCCGTTGGCGTCGAACGACGGATCGACCGGGCGAGTGAAATCGGACTCGATCGCGCCGGGTGTGTCGCTGTACGGCGTGCCGAGGTCGAGGTATCCGAGCGTGGGGAAGCCCGCGTCGGCGGCCAGGAGCGGGATGGTGTGCCAGGCTTGGCCGTCGGCGGAGACCTCGATCACGCCGCCTTCGCCCGCGAAGCCACCCACGCGCCCATTGGGCCAGTCCGCGTCGTAGTAGAAGCTGTTGCCGAAGATGAGGAGGTCAAGGCCGAACGGATTGGCGGCGTCGTCGGTGACGGGTTCGTCGAAGGCGACCGTGATCTGCCCGCCGACTCCGAGCGAGACGATGTCGGTGGGCTCAAAGGGCGGGCTGAACGGCGTGACGGCCGAGGGGAAACCGAAGGAAACGCCCGTGAAGCGCGTCGGGCTGCCGAGAGATGACGACGCGAGGTTATAGCCGTCGCTTCCGCCCGCGCCGGCGTTGAAGGAAATCACGCGATCGGCCCAGGGATCAGAGGCGAGCGCGGGCGCAGCCGCGGGGCCGACAAGTGACAGCGCGACGACGGCGAAGCATGCACAACCAGCCTTGGAAATGTGGAGCACAACGAGCCCTTCCGCACGCGGCGAGCGTGCGACCCGTCCCGAATCGCGCGGGACGACCCCCGTGGTGAACGACGGGCCCGTCGGAGCGGCATGGCGAAAG
>JABWBC010000190.1 GCA_013360695.1 Phycisphaerales bacterium | reverse complement strand
GGGCCCGTGCCGGCGCCGGGCGCGCGGGCGGAGTCACCGTCCGGCGCCAGGCTGGAAGTTGGGCCCGCATCGCTCATGGGCACCATGCTAAACCGTTTCGCGCGCCGGTGGTTCCTTTGCCCCACAGAGACCGGGCACGAACGGAATATGAACCCGCAACCGGCCCGGTCTTGCGGGAAAGCGTCGCATCAACTACGTTGTGCTGTTCACACCCCCGCGGCAATCGGCGGCACGGGCTTGGGCAGCGCCGCCGTTTCGGAGCATTGACGATGGCCGGACCTTCCAGCGACGCCGAAACCATTGACACGACACCGACCGGTTTCGATTCCTCGGTTCCGCCGCTGCACGAGGGCGCGACGCCGGAGGAGAAAGATGCGCACTGGCTGAAGCATGTCTACCAGGGCGACAAGATGCCCCAGCTCACGTTCCGGGCGGTCGCCATGGGCGGCATCCTGGGCATGCTGATGGCGGCGTCCAACCTCTACACCACGCTCGCCATTGGCTGGGCGTTCGGCGTGGCGATCACGGCGTGCGTCATGTCGTTCGTGATCTGGAATGCGATCCGGGGTGTGGCCGGACTCATTGTCGTGCGCGCAATGGCCGCACTCGGGGGCCTGGCCGCACTCAGTGGAATCTGGGCCTTTGGATTCCCGAAGTGGAGTGCGTATTTCTCGGGCAATCTTGGAGGATCAGGCCCTCTGGCGGCCGGTGCCGCCGCCGGCGCCCTAAGCCTCGGTGTGGTGGCCATCGTTGCGCTTTTGTGGAATCGCCGAACGGCGATGTCCATCCTCGAAAACAACTGCATGCAGTCCACCGCGTCCGCGGCGGGCTACTCCACCGGCTCCACCATCGCCACCATGTTCGGCGCGCTCCTGCTCCTCTCCGGCGACGGAAAGGACTCGGCCACCGTCAAGACCTGGGATATCTCGCCCGTCTGGGTCGTCGCCGTCTTCACCCTCTGCACCGGCCTCATGGGCGTCTTCCTGGCCATCCCGCTCAAGCGACAGATGATCAACCACGAGCAACTGCGATTCCCCTCCGGCGTAGCGGCCGCCGAGACCCTGCGAAGCCTCTACGCCCAGGGACGCGAGGCGCTCGAAAAAGCCTATTCGCTCATCGGCGGCATCATCGTCGGCGCCAGCGTGGGCATCCTCAACACCCCCAAGGACACCCTCCCATTCCTCGACAAGATCCTCCCCTGGCGTCTCCCTGAGATGTTCCCCCACGACGGCCTGGGCAAGATCGCCGGCAAGGAAGTCCCCGCCTTCGGCTTTGAACCCAGCGTCCTGCTCATCGCCGCCGGCATCATTACGCGCATGCGCGTCTGCCTTTCCATGTTCATCGGCGCCTCGATTCTTCACTTCCTCGTCATCCCCTGGCTCGTTCAGCAGGACATCGCCACCGCCGGCAGCGGATGGATCACCGGGCCCGACGGCGTGGTCGCCTTCGACCGGGCCCAGGCCGCCGAGAACGTCATCAAGAACGTCGAGCTCAACGGCCCGGGCACCCACCTCCGCATCACCACATGGTCGCTGTGGGGCGGGACGGCCTTGATGGTCATGGCCAGCCTCACCGCGGTCGCTATGCAGTGGCGCACCATCGGGCGCGCCTTCTCCAACGTGGGCGGCGGATCGGGCGGCACCGACTCGCGCATCGAGGTTCCGGTGCGCTGGATGATCATCGGACTCATCCCCATCTCCATCGCCATGCTCGTGGTTCAGATCGTCGCCTTCCACATCTCCTGGTGGGCCGGCCTCATCGCCATCGCCATGTCGTTCGTTCTTTCGCTCGTCGCCTGCCGCGCCACCGGCGAAACCGACACCACGCCGATCGGCGCGATGGGCAAGGTGATGCAGCTGGTCTTCGCCGTCTTCCATCCCGGGCAGATCGTCCCCAATCTCGCCTCCGCCGGTATTGCCGCCAACTCGGCGTCGTCCTCCGCCGACCTCTTGACCGACCTCAAGTCGGGCTATCTGCTGGGCGCGAACCCGCGCCGCCAGTTCCTGGCCCAGTTCTTTGGCGTGTTCTTCGGCACGCTGGCGATCGTGCCGATCTGGTTCCTGATGGTGCCCTCCAAGGCCCACCTCGAAAAGTTCGCCGCCCCCGCCACCCGCACCTGGGAGGCCGTCGCACGCGTCCTCACCAAGGGCATCGAGTTCCTTCCCGTCTCCGCCCGCTGGGCGATCTTGATCGGCGGCCTGGTCGGCATCCTGCTCCCGCTGATCGAGCGCGTCACGCCCGCCAAGATGCGCAAGTACCTCCCCAGCGCCATGGGCCTTGGTCTCTCATGGGTCGTCTTCTATAGCAACGCCGTCGGCTTCATGACCGGCGCCCTCATCATCTGGCTGTGGGAGCTGCTGAACCGCAAGCACGCGGACAAGTACGCGGTCTCGCTCGCGTCCGGCTGCATCGCGGGCGAATCACTCATCAAGGCCGTCATCGCCATGACCGCAACCGCCATCGGACTCTTCGGCTCCGGCGCCGCCACGCCGTAATCCCGTGACCTCCCAACCCCCCCCATCCCCGGGCGATCCGCGCCAGCGCGAGCACGACCTGCTCCGCGCCGCCGTCCGCGGCGATGAGAAAGCCCTCGCCCAGCTCCTCAAGGACATCACGCCGCAGCTCCGCGGACGCGTCGCTTCCAAGATCTCGCCCGTGTGGCAGGGGTCGCTCGACGCCGACGACGTGCTGCAGGTCACGTTCGTCGAGGCGTTCCTTCAGATCGAGGGCTTCACCGATCGGGGCGAGGGTTCGTTCCTCGCCTGGCTCTCCCACATCGCCGACAACAACCTCCGCGACGCGATCAAGGCGCTCGAACGCGCCAAGCGCCCCGACCCGCGCAAGCAGGTCCACGCGAGCGGCAACGACGATTCCTATGTCGCGCTCGTCGAGCTCCTGGGCTATACCAGCACCACGCCCTCGCGTGCGGCGGCACGCGGCGAGGTCCACACCGCCCTCGACGCGGTCCTCTCTCAGCTCCCGCCCGCCTACGAGCAGGTCATCCGCATGCTCGACCTTGAGGGCAAGGCCCCGGCCCAGGCCGCCGAAGCGCTGGGGCGCACCGTCGGCGCGACGCACATGCTCCGCGCCCGGGCCCACGACCGCCTCCGGGAACTGCTGGGCTCGGAATCCCGGTATTTTTCGCGGATGTCGTGATTTCTCGCTCCAAACCAACGCTGGACCCGAACAAAATGCTTGATTCGGCGTACAGAATGACGATAATGGCCTGTGTTCGAGGTGGCCCGGGCTTCAGGCAACCTCAGAATCCAAACGCGAACATCCCGGCGAAAGCCGGCTGGGCAGCCTACATGGCTGCCTGCTTCTTTTTTGTATCCGGAGCTCGTGCATGAAGCGACGCTCGATCATCTATGTCGACGGGTTCAACTTCTTCTATGGTGTCATTAAGAACAGCCCGCACAAATGGCTCGATATCGCCGACTGCTTCCGACGCATCCGCCAAGACGATGACATACAGCGCATCAACTACTTCACCACCATCGTTGATGACCCCGACGGGAGAGCACGCCAGCAGACCTACCTTCGCGCCCTGAATTCGACACCGCTGGTCAGCATCATTCTCGGAAAATTCAAGAACAAGGAAGTCGCCTGCCGGGTCGCCGCGTGCTCGCACCCCGGACGCCGGGCGTTCACTGTTCCGGCCGAGAAACGCACCGACGTCCAGATCGCCTTGCAAATGCTTGAGGACGCGTACGAGGATCGTTGCAGTCTCTTTGTGCTCGTGTCCGGCGATTCGGACCTTGTTCCCGCGGTCCGACGCGTCCTCGACAAGTTCCCCGACAAGCGCGTCTTGGTCTATGTGCCCGCGCGCGACCCCGATCGAGGAGCCGCCACCGAACTCCGCAATGCCGCAACCGAATCCCGCACCTTCCCGCTCAATCTGCTCAGGGTTTCACAGTTTCCGGCCCGCGTGCCCGACGGTGCGGGCGGCTTCGTGACCAAGCCGAAGGATTGGTAATCACGGTTTCTTGACCGAACTTTCGTGACGCGCTCTCGACCTCGTCGCTTCACAACCGGACCGCGCCCGAGCCGTATCTCCGTTGCCCGATCCCCGGGCCGACACCATCCCGACCGACCGCGATGAACCCGCCCGACCCCATCCCCGACCCATCCACCCCGCCCGATCCGCATTCGTCGGGGCTTGGCGGCTCCGGCGCAGCCGGCCGTGGCTCAAGCAGCCCGCCACCCTCCTCACAACCTTCATCCGACGAACCCAGCTCCAACCCGCCCCCAAGCGCCAGCGACGACGCCCTGGTCATGGACGCCCTCAACCAGGCCCGCGGCCGCGGCAAGAAACCCGCGCCCATCCCGATCGCCCCGCCGCCCGACATCTTCCCCGGCTACCAGATCCTCCGCGAAATCTCGCGCGGCGGGCAGGGTGTTGTGTATCAAGCACTTTCCAAGTCAACCAAGCGCAAGGTCGCCATCAAGGTTCTGCGCGAAGGTCCATTCGTCGGCGTGCGCGACCGCATCCGCTTCGAGCGCGAGATCGAGGTCCTCTCCCAGCTCAACCATCCCAACATCGTCGCCGTGCAAGACTCCGGCGTCGCGGGCGGCCTGCACTACTTCGTGATGGACTACATCTCCGGGCACACCCTCGACAACTACATCCGCGACGCCGACCGCACCATCGAGGACACCCTCGCCCTCTTCCACAAGATCTGCGACGCCGTCAACGCGGCACACCTCCGCGGCATCGTGCACCGCGACCTCAAGCCCGCCAACATCCGCGTCGACGCCTCCGGCGAGCCGCACATCCTCGACTTCGGCCTGGCCAAGGGCGCGGGCACCGACATCATCGACGGCGAGCACATGCAGGTCATGACCGCCACCGGCGACTTCCTCGGCTCGCTCCCCTGGTCCAGCCCCGAACAGGCCGAACGCGCGCCCGACAAGATCGACGTCCGCACCGATGTCTACTCCCTCGGCGTCGTCCTCTACCAACTCCTCACAGGCCGCTTCCCCTACGAAGTGCTTGGCAACTTCCGCGAGGCGCTCGACCGCATCCTCCACGAAACGCCGAAGCGCCCCAGCACCATCAAGCGCGGCATCAACGACGAGGTCGAAACCATCGTCCTCAAGTGCCTCAGCAAGGAACGCGAACGCCGCTACCAGAACGCCGGCGAACTGGCCCGCGACATCCGCAACTACCTCGCGGGCGACCCCATCGAGGCCAAACGCGACAGCCAGGTCTACGCCATCAGGAAAGTCCTCCAGCGCCACAAGGCCGCCACCGTCGCCGCCCTCATCTCGCTCGCCGCCATCATCGCCGGCGGCATCGTCTCCGCCGCGTTCTGGCGCGGCGCCGAGCACCAGAAGACCATCGCCCAGCAGGCCCTCGCCGAAACCGTCAAGGTCCAGGCCGTCGCCGATTCCGCCACCAGCTTCGCGGGCGAACTGATCACCTCGCTGGACCCCGAGATCGCGCGGGGACTTGACACCACGCTCCTCCGCGAGCTCCTCCGCGACGTCGACCAGAAGGCCGCCCAGCAGTTCTCGCAGCAGCCGCTCGCCCGCGCCGCGATCGACGAGTTCCGCGGCACGACCTTCGCCAAGCTTGGCGATCTCGCCCAGGCCGCCGAACTCCTCCGCCGCGCTCTTTCGACTCGCACCGCCGCCCTCGGCGAATCTCACGCCGAAACGCTCCGCGCCCGTCTCAACCTCGCCGCCGCGCTCTGCGAGCGCCGCCTCCCCACCGATCTTGATGAGGCCGCCACGCTCGCCGATTCGATCATCCGCGCGACCTCCGCCGCGTCCCCCTCGCCCGCGGACTCAGACCTTTCCATCGAAGCGACCCGCGTGCTCGCCTACGCCCGAAAGCTCCAGGCCCGCCACGACGAAGCCCTCAAGCTCTACACGCATGTCCTCAACGCCCGCGCCCAGGCCGCCGCGAAGGGCGCCGATCCGACGCTCGTCGCCGCGGCCCACGCCGACCTCGCCGAGCTCACCCACGACCGGCGCGATCTTCCCGGCGCGATCGATCACATCGAGAAGGCCATCAACATCCACCTCTCCAACCCGGCCAAGCAGCCGCTCGCCCTCATCGGCTGCTACCAGTCGCTCGCGTCCTATCTCAGCCAATCCGAATCAACCCGCGGCCAGAACGACGCCCGCATCACGCAGCTCTTCGAGAGCGCTCTGTCCCAGTGCGATGCGCTCCGGCTCGACGCCGCCCATCCCTACCGCGCCGCGAGCGTGAACAAGTACGCCACCCACCTCTGGCGCCTCGCCCGCGCCGACAAAGACCCCACGCGCCGCACCCAGGGCCTCACCCGCGCCGCCGAACTTCACGCGGCCAACCTCGCCGCCCGCGCGCGGGCGCTCGCGCCCACCCATGACAACGTCAACGCCTCACGTCTGAACCTCGCCAATTGCCGCATCGACCTCGAAGAGTTCGACGCGGCCCAGTCGCTCTTGAACGACGTGATGCGCGACAAGCCGCCCGCCGACCGCTATCACCAGATCGCGCGGGCCAAGCGGATCACTCTCGCCGCCGCGCGGGCCAAGGCGGACCCCGCGAGCGCCGCGCCGATCATCGATTCGGCCGTGAAAGAACTCGACGAGCTGTGCCGCGGCACGCTGCTCCCCGACAGCAAGGAGCACGCCGCCAGCGCCGCCGCTGAACTCGCCCGCC
>JABWBC010000189.1 GCA_013360695.1 Phycisphaerales bacterium | reverse complement strand
GGCGCGCCCGCGTGGCTGCCGCGCGTGGCGTTTGCGGCGGAGAATCGCGCGTCCCGCGACGTGATTGTTTCGATCATGCTGCGCGGCGGGGCCGACGCGCTCACGATGTGCGTGCCCTGGGCCGATCCCTGGTACGTGCCTCTCCGCGGTGCTCTGGCGGTGCCGATGCCCGGCGCGGGGCTGAACGCCGCCACCGATCTCGACGGGTTCTTCGGCCTGCCGCCCGCGATGCTCCCGCTTCTGGAGGCCTACGACGCGGGCAAGCTCGCGATCGTTCACGCGTGCGGCTCGCCCGATCCCTCTCGCTCGCACTTCGACGCGCAGCGGTACATGGAGGTGGGAAGGCCCGCTGACATGACGCTGGCGACGGGCTGGCTGGCGCGTCACCTGCTGACGAGTTCACCGATGAAGAGCGACGCGGTGCTGCGCGCGATGTCGATGACGCCGGGTCTGCCGCGATCGCTCAGCGGCGGGCCGCTGGCGTTGCCGGTTGTCGATCCCTCCAACGCCGGGCTGACGGGAAGGCCGGCGAGCAAGTCGTCGCGCCTCCAGCTCCTCGGCGAGCTTTACGCCGATACGGATGAGCCGCTGCGCTCGATCGCGGCCCAAACGCAGGCAACCATCGCGATGCTGGAGGCGATCAACTTCAAGGGGTATGTCCCCGCGGGCGGCGCGAGCTATGGCATTGATCCCTTCGCGACCGCTCTCAAGAGCGCCGCCGCCCTCATCAAGGCCCAGGTCGGCGTCGAGGCGATCACCATCGAACTCAACGGCTGGGACACTCATGTTTCGCAGGGGATCTTCGCCGGGGACATGGCGACGCTGATGCAGACGCTGGCGAACGGCCTGAAGGCGTTCCACCGCGACGTCATCCAGAGCTCGACCATCAATGTCGTGGTCGTCGCGATGAGCGAGTTTGGCCGGCGCATCGCGCCCAACGCCGGCTTGGGAACCGACCACGGGCACGCGGGGATGATGCTGGTGATGGGACACAAGGTCAACGGCGGACGGGTCCACACGATCTGGCCGGGGCTGGATCACCCGTTCGACGACCGCGATCTGGCCGCGACCATCGATTTCCGCGATGTGCTTGGCGAGATCGTCCGCTATCGCCTGGGCAACTCGACGCTGGGTGAGGTTTTCCCCGGTCATTCGGTGATTGACCGGGGCGTCGTGGTGCATTGATCGGGTGTGCGGGCGGTGCGTGGCGTGATTTTCGCGTGTAACGTGGGAATTGTGCCCGCGTGGTTCACATGCCGCAGCCGCTCGATCGTCCTCTGGGTACACGCATCGGATACTCGTGGTGCGAACCTGAAAGGACCCCCATGCCCGCGAAGACTCGGATTCTGCCCGTCCTGGCCGCCTCGCTAGTTTTGCTCGCCGGCGCGAGCCGGGTGTCGGCGCAGGAGTTGACGAAGGAAGAGCAGCGAGAGCGGGCGATCGCGCACCTGACGCTCGATCCGCGCGACGAGACCAACGCGGCGCTGCATTACTACCGGATCATGTGTACGCCGTTCGGCGAGGCCGCGACGCTCGTGGGCGAGCGGCGCACCACGGACGATTGGATTCCCGACGCGGAGACCGCGGTGGCGCTCGAGAATGAGCAGGGGAACATCACGCAGTTCATCCGCGCGTCCAAGCTGAAGGAATGCGCGTGGGGCACGGCGTATTACACCGACGGGTTTGAAGCGCTCCTTCCGGCGCTGGGCAAGATGCGATCGGCGGCGCGATTGCTTTCCGCCGATGCGCGGCGTCTGGCGAGCCAGGGCGAATCTCGCCAGGCCGCCGAGCGCCTCGCGGCGATGTATCGCATCGGCGATCACGTCGCTCGCGAAAACATCCTGATCGGCTCTCTGGTCGGCATCGCGATCAGCTCGCTGGCGTGCGGCGATGTCAAGCTGCTGGTGGACAAGGGCTGGCTTGACACGGAGAGCCGAGCGCTGATCGTCGCGGCGGCGGCCCAGGCGCGGGCGAGCGACTTCCACATGAAGGGCGCGATCGCCACGGAGCGGATGGTCGTTGACGACTGGTTCAGGCGCGTGATCCGGCGAGCCGACCTCGGCAAGAAGCTGGGCGACTACGTTTCCATGCAGGACGGCGATGCCTCCAAGCTCGACGCGCTGCTCGCCATGTCGCCGGCGGAGCTCGACAAGCAGATCGACGAGGCCGTCAAGTTCTACGACGACGCGATCGCGGCGTTTTATCAGCGCGACGGCGAGGCGCTGCTCAAGACTCTGGGAAAGGATGTGGAGGAGGGTCGTTACGGGCTCTTCGGCTCGGTCTTCTGCCCCGCGTTCGAGAAGTGCCGGATTTCATGGGGCAAAGGGATGGAAGGGATCGACGAAGCCATCAAGCTCCTCGGCGGCCCGCCCGCGGCTCCGGCGGAGAGCGTGCCCAAGAAGTGACGCGTGAACAACACCAGCGACCACGATCTGCTCAGGCTCATGCACCGCGGCGACCACGCCGCGGCGCGTGAGCTGTGGTCGCGTCTGGGCGGCCGTCTGACGGCGCTGGCGGCGTCGATGCTGCGGCACTCCGCGGGCGCGTCGCTCGGGCCGGACGTGGTGCAGGGCGTGTTCCTGAAGGTGCTCGGGCGTCCGGCGCGAGAGCTAAAGTCAATCATTGACGTGGCGGCGTGGCTCACCACGCTGGTGCGCCGCGAAGCCATCGACACTCGACGGAGGTTCGATCGCGGCCGGGCAGGTCCCGGCGCGGTCATGGCAAATATCGGTCACGACGCGGGCGCGGCGAGCGCCGACGCGGAACTGCTGTCGGCCCTCGATACGCTGGAAGAACACCAGCGCGAGCTGATCCAACTCAAGCACGTCGCGGGACTGACGTTCGACCAGATGGCGCTGGTGCTCGAAGAGAACCGCGACACGCTGGCGTCGCGCTATCGCGTCGCGTTGCAGAGGCTGCGTGAGGTCATGTCGGGGCGCGAGAGTGCGGCGCGCGCCGGCGTGGGGAGGTCTTCTTGAGCAACGGGAACTTCGAGCATCGGCTGGATGCCCTCGGGCGGTCGCTGGCGTCGGGGCACGACGGGCCCATGCCGCCCGCATTGCACGAGGCGCTCGGTGCGAAGACGGCGGCGCTGCGCGCCCGCAGGATTGGGCTGGCCGCGATCTTGTTCATGATGTTCGTGATTGTGGTGCTGGCACTCCCGCGCCGGGGCGTGAAGGACGAGGGCGCGATCCTCGACGATCTTGAGTCGATCCGGCGTGCCGTCGCGCCCGTGTGGCGCGAGCAGGTGAAGGACAACAGCGGCGCGGCAGGCTCCCACGCGAAGAACCAGAGCGAGGCGAGCGCGCCCCGCGCGGGCGATCGGGGGCAGGGGGAGGCGGCTCCCGGCGCCGGGAAGTAGCGAGCGCGCCGGGAGCGTGCCGTTCGTACACTCCCCGCATGGCAGAATCGTGGCTGAGCGATCTGAATGACGAGCAGAAGCGCGCGGTGTGTTGGGGGACCGGCGAGGACGTCGGCCCGCTGATCGTGCTCGCGGGCCCGGGCACGGGCAAGACGCGCGTCATCATCCGACGCATCGCATATCTGATCGAGGAACTGGGCGAGGACCCATCGTCGATCGCCGCCGTCACGTTCACGGTCAAGGCCGCGGGCGAGATGCGCGGGCGGCTCGTCGAGCTACTCGGCCCGCGCGCCGACGCGGTGTTCATCGGCACGATCCATTCCATGGCGCGTCGCATCCTCGCGAGGTTCGGAGATCGCCTCGGGCTGTCGTCGCGCGTGGAGCAGCCCGATTCGGCGCAGCGCCGGCGTCTCTCGCGAGAATCGGCGGAACGGCAACGGCTTTTCCGCACGTCCGTCGCCGACGGCATCGACAGCGCGATCGATCGCGCGTGGACGACGATCGGAGTGATGCGCCATCACGCGGTCGACGCGCCGCACGCCGTTGAATTTGCCCAGCGGGCCTTGAACGAGCTTCTCGCCTCGCCGCCCGGGAAGGACGATACGGCGCGAGACGAGCACGAATCCCAGGTCGCCGAGGCCCGCGAGTTCCTCGACGCGGCGAAGTTGTACGATCTGGCGGGGCGGGAATTCCTGGCACGTCAGCTCGTGAGCCACGACGATTCGATCGCCCTGGCCCGGCGCGTGCTCGCAGAGAACAAGGACGCCGCGGCATTGATGCGTTCGCAGTGGCGGCACATCATCGTCGACGAGTTCCAAGACACCGACGCCGCGCAGCTGGCGATCATGCGTGAACTGTCGCCGCCCGGCTCACGCGCGTCGCAGCTGATGGTCGTGGGCGACGACGATCAATCGATTTACGCGTTCCGCGGCGCGGACGAGCGGATCTTTCACCGCTTTGCGGCGACGTGGAAGGGCTACCAGATTGTGCCGCTGTCGACGAACTATCGGAGCGATCCGCGGATTGTGGCGGCGAGCAACGCGGTGATCGACGCGGCGTGCTCGCGCTTCGATGCGGGGAAGGCGATTGTCGCGGATTCCAAGCGTGGCACGGGCGCGGGGGCGGTGTGCGTCGAGTTGAAATCGGACGAGCGCGACGCCTCCGCGATGATCGCGCTCATCCGGCGCGAGCGCGAGCGGGACCCTGAGCGCCCATGGGAATCGTTCGCGATCCTCGGTCTGAAGCACGATCATCTGGCGCGGTACGCGCTGGCGCTCGAATTGGAGGGAATCCCAAGCGTGCGCCGCCGGGCCGGCCCGGTGCTTTCGGACCAGGGAGTTCAGGACGTGATGGCGTGGGCACGTCTCTTGGTCGATCGCGGCGCCGACTGGGCGGTGTGCCGATTGCTCTCGCGCGGGTTTGGCGTGAGCCTTGAGGACACTTCGGCGTGGCGCGAGTCTTGGCGCCGGCGCGACGGGCGGCGCGCGATGGACGGCCAGCCGCCGGTTGCATTCCTCGACGAATTGACGAGCAGGATGAGCGGCGACGCGCGTGTCGCGCGGTTCCTGGCTCTCTACGCGACGCTCGCCAGCGCGGGCGCATCGCTGGACGCCGCGGGAGCGATCGAGGCGATCATCCGCGAGTGCGGCGTGGCGAGCAGCGAGCTGTTGCCCGCGCGCGAGCGCTCGCGGCGAGTCTCCGCGCTGGTCCGCGTGCTGAAGTTTGCGCGGGAACGATTGGGACGCCTGGATCAACCGCGCAACCTCGCGAGTTTCCTTGGGTACTACGACGACCTCGACCCCGACGAGCAGCAGTTCACCTCGCTCGATGAGTCGCCGGTCGATGAGGACGCCGACGACGGAGAGAGGTCGGGTGGCGTGCAGCTTCTTACGATCTTCGCCGCCAAGGGACTGGAATTCGACACGGTCTTTGTGCCGCGGGTCAATCCCGCGAATCGCTTCCCGTCGCTGCACAAGCGAGAGGGCGTGGTCGAGCTGCCCGAGGGGCTGGTGGACCGCGTGGGTGACGCACGCACGACCGAGGAACGAATCTACGACGAGTTCCGGCGGCTGTTCTATGTCGGATGCACGCGCGCAAAGTCATCGTTGTATGTGCTGTCGAAGAAGAACAAGAAGCGTTCGGACTCCGTGAATTTCTTTGAGGAGCTGGAGTTCGCCACGCCGCCCGTCGTCACGATCATCAAGGACGACGAGCTTCTGGGCGAGAGCGCGGGCGCGGAAGTCGAGAAGCAGGCGGGGGCGCCCGCGGCCGACCTGGCGCGGTCGATGGAGGACATCGCGGAGGCCCGGGAACGGGCCGAAGCGGCCGCCCGGGCCAAGAGCGACTTCCTGGCCACGATGAGCCACGAGATCCGGACCCCGATGAACGGGGTGATCGGGATGGTCGGCCTGCTCCTCGAAACCGAGCTGTCGCCGGCGCAGCGGGAGTACGCCACCACGGTCAAGTCCTCGGCCGAGTCGCTGCTCACGATCATCAACGACATTCTCGACTTCTCGAAGATCGAGGCCGGCCGGTTGTCCTTCGAGCCGCTACCGTTCGACCTACGCACCGCCGTCGAGGAGGTCGTCGAACTGCTGGCGGCCCGGGCGCAGGAAAAGGGGCTCCGACTCGCGGCCCGCTTCACGCCGGGCACGCCTCGATTCGTGATCGGCGACGCCGGCCGGGTCCGTCAGATCCTCCTCAATTACGCCGGCAACGCCATCAAGTTCACCGGCGAGGGTCACGTCCTGATCGAGGTGTCGTGCGACGAACAGGCCGGCGAGGAGGCCGCCCTGCGGCTGGCCGTGACGGATACCGGCATCGGAATCCCGCCCGAGCATCAGACCCGCCTGTTCCAGAAATTTTCCCAGGCCGACGCCTCCACGACCCGGAAATTCGGCGGGACCGGCCTTGGCCTGGCCATCTGCAAGCAGCTGGCGGAACTGATGGGCGGAACGGTCGGACTCGAGAGCGAGGCGGGCCGCGGCTCCACCTTCTGGGCCACGATCCGCCTGACCCTCGACCCGGCCGGCCAGACCGGACTCGGCCAGCACGCGCTCAAGGACACCCGGATCCTCTACCTCGACCGGAATCCGATTCAGCGGCTGATCATGGTCGAGCAGGCCGCCGAATGGGGCGCCCGGATCGACGCGGCCGACGCCGTCGATCGCGGATTCGACCTCCTGGAACGGGCCGCCGCGGCCGGCGATCCCTATCGCTTCCTCATCGTCGACTACCAGCTCGGCGACGCGAACACGGTGAACTTTGCCCGGGAGGTCTCCACCCAGGATCGGTACGGCCGACCGATCCAGGTGCTCATGACCGATGGCGGCACCCGGGGC
>JABWBC010000188.1 GCA_013360695.1 Phycisphaerales bacterium | reverse complement strand
TGCCCGGTCGCGCCGGGCGTGGCGCTGGCGCGAGACGCCGCCGGCTCCTTGCATCTGGTCGCTCGATCGGAGTCCGCAAACGACGTCGGCCGTACCTGGTGCGAACTCGACGCGGCCCTTGGCTGGGCGATGCTCAATGCCCCGCTGCTCGCCGCCGCCGTCTCGGTGCGGATCGCCCCGCCGACGCGACACCTCTTGGCCCGCGAGCCCCGTGAGGCGCGTCGCCTGCTCGACGGCGGCGTGCGCGTCTACGCGCTGTGCGTCAACAAAGACGGGACGCCGATCGCCGGCGTCCCGTTGAACTGAATGATTGAATTCTCAGCCTTTTCTCTGAAACCAGACGTGGGCAGCGCCCAGGTCCGGGCGTGAGTCATCATGCCGATTCCTTGCGGGCCACGCGCAGCTGCGCCAGCGGGATCCGCTCCTGCACCGCGCGCTGGTCGATGATGAACTCCGAGCCCCGCGCGTCCAGATCGGGAAGCTCGTACATCATGCCCAGCATGATCTCCTCCATCACCGAGCGCAGGCCGCGGGCGCCGGTCTCGCGCTTGGTCGCGCGCCGCGCGACCTCGCGCAGAGCGTCGTCCGTGAACGTGAGCTTCGCTCCCTCGAGATTGAACAGGTGCTGGTACTGACGCACCAGCGCGTTCTTGGGCTCGGTCAGGATCGACACCATCGCGTCCAGCGTCAGCGGCATGAGCGGCGCGAGCACCGGCAGGCGCCCCACGAACTCGGGGATCATGCCATACTCGATCATGTCGTCCGCCGTCACCTTCGACAGAATCTCCGCACGCTGCGCGTCGGCGTCCGGCGCGACCTGCTCGCCGGCGGCAAATCCGATCCGTGTCTTGCCGATGCGACGCCGGATGATTTCTTCCAGGCCCACAAACGTCCCGCCGCAGATGAACAGGATGTTGGTCGTGTCCATCTGGATGTACTGCTGCTCCGGGTGCTTGCGCCCGCCCTGCGGCGGCACGTTGCTGGTCGTGCCCTCGAGCATCTTCAGCAGGCTCTGCTGCACGCCCTCGCCCGACACGTCCCGCGTGATCGATACGTTGTTGCTCGTCTTGCCGATCTTGTCGACCTCGTCGATGTAGATGATGCCCCGCTGCGCCGCCTCGAGGTCAAAGTCCGCGGCCTGCAGCAGCTTCAGCAGCAGGTTCTCCACGTCCTCGCCCACGTACCCCGCCTCGGTCAGCGTCGTCGCATCGCCGATCGCGAACGGCACCTTCAGCAGCCGCGCCATCGTCTTGGCGAGCAGCGTCTTGCCCGATCCCGTCGGACCGATCAGCAGAATATTGCTCTTGTCGAGTTCCACCGAGCCCGGCTCGGCGTTCTCCAGATGGAGCAGCCGCTTGTAGTGGTTATGCACCGCGACCGACAGGGCACGCTTGGCGTGGTCCTGGCCGATCACGTACTGGTCCATGTACTCCTTGATCTCCCGCGGCGCCGGAACCTGGCGCAGCGCGTTGGAGACCGAGGACACCCGCCGGCGTTCCTGGCGGAAAATGTTCTGGCACAGGTCGGTGCAGTTCGAGCAGACGTAAACCTCGTTGGGCCCCTCGACCATCGGGCCCACTTCGCGGCTGGTCTTGCCGCAGAACGAGCACGTCGTCACTTTCCGCCCGCGGAAGCTCCCCGACTCGCCCTCGCGATTCGCGCCACCGCCGCCCGTCCCGTCAACGCCATCGGTCTTCTTGGCCATTCGTCCCTCTTGTGTCTGTTGGCGGCTCGATCCCGGGCCTTGCTCCGGGCTTCAGTCTATCGGCCAACCAACGCCCGATCTGCATCCGCACCCGGCAGATTTCGCGCCCACGCTTCCTTCGTCCGCTTGTGTTATTCGCTGCTGGATTTCGGCGGTTTGGGTGTATCGCGGGTCATCCGCGCCACCATCGACTTTCGCGCCGCATCGAACTCCTCGGGAGTTATCTCACCCGAATCACGCAGATGCCGGAGTTGGTCCATCAACCCCGCTTCCTCCGCCCCCGCGGATTCCTTCCCCAGCATCCTCCGCCGCACCAGCAGAATCACCAAACCAAGTACGACCGCCGCCCCGATCAAAAGACCCACCACGAAAAAAATCTGGCTCGGCGACGATCGCGCGGTCTGAGCCAACATCTCGATCGGCGTGTACATGGCGATTCCGGGGTGGCGCATCGTCGACTCGGGAAGATAGGCGACTTTTCGCCCGCCCTCACCCGCGAATCATCGGACCCACGCCCGTGCGGCGTTGAATTGTCGACCACGCCGGCGCGATTTCATTCACCCCTTCGACCCACGCCATGCACCCACACTCACCTACCCGCGCCCGGACGCGATCGCGTCGCGCAGCGGTACAAGAAACGTCGGGACCACCCGCGCCTCCGCCATCTCCTCACCCACCGACGCAAGTCGATCAAAGGTCCCGGCCAGGTCCTTCAGGTCCATCACCGATCCAAACTTCCGCAGCGTCAGATACACGCTGATCGGCTCCGGCGGCGCCTCGGGGTTCTGCGATTGCTGGGCGGTGCGCGTCTTCACTTCAAACGCTGCCTCGATATCGCCTCGCCGCCCGATCGAAAATCCGAGCGAAGGCTGGCAATCCGTCACACCAAGCGCCGACGAATCCGCCAGCTTGCCCAGGGGCGAGTCGGCCAGCAACGCCTCGTACACGATCGCGTCGTGATTCCCCGCGGCCGAGAGGTCGAACCCGAAGAGCAGCTCCACAAAATCGACATCGAGCGGGCTGATGCTCATGAAATATGGCGCCACCTCGAGCACCAAGCGGTGCAGCGCATACGCCTCGTTCATGTCGGGCGGGTTGACCGTGCCGGAGCGCACGCTGTTGACCCGGGCCGCCACCCAGCGGTGTGGCGAATCGGTCTGCGGCGATTCGAGCGCCAGCTCGTCGCGGTAGCGCCGGAAGTGGTTCATCGCAGGGAATTGTCGCCGAACGCGCTCGAATAATTCGAGCACCGTCTCGCGCCCGCGGGGAAGCTCCATCTTCACCCCGAGCTTGAGATTCACGTAAAAGTCGGAGCACAGGGCTCTCAGGCTCTCAGACATCGCGGCCGAACTCCTGTCACGCCGCCTCGTGCGGCGTCCACCAAGCATAACCGCGCGAACGCGAAAATCAGCGCGCGATCTCTCCATCCAGCAGCCACGACTCGATGTCGTCGGTCGCCGACAGGTTCTCCACAACCCGGTGGAACCCGCTCGCACGCAGCTTCTCGATGCTCGACAGCCCCGTCGCCACGCCCAGCGCCCGGCAGCCGTTCACCAGCGCGCAATGCGCGTCGTGCGGCGTGTCGCCGATCACCACCACCCGCGCGGGATCGATCGCCCGCCCGTGCCGCACCTCGTACCGCTTCATCGCGATGGGCGGCAGGTGCTCGCGGGCCGGCGGCTCGTGCGGACTCTCATTCCCCCACGCGTTGACGTTGAACCACGCCGGGTTGATGCCGCACGCCTGAAGCTTCAGGGCCCCTGTTTCGGGGAAGTTCCCGGTCAGGACGCCGATCTCGACATCCCGGCGCGAGCGAACTCGATCGAGCAGCGCCATCACGCCCGGGAGCGGCTTGCTCACGCCGGGCCGGACCAGCCGGGGCCCGAGGTGGGTCGCGTAGCCGCGCCGCATGGCCTCGCGGTGCTCCTTTGACAGCGCCTGCCCGTTCTTCTTGAGGAGATCGTCGATGATGAGCGGATCGAGCCGCCCGGCAAACTCCACGCCCTGGATCGAGAACGACGGGCCGAAGAGGTCCTTGCCCGCCTGCTCCAGCGCCAGCATGCCGGAGCCGAAGGTGGAGATGAGGGTGAGATCGATATCGAACAGGATCAGCATGTTGGCCTTCCGCCGAGCGAATCTCCGGGCGGCTTAGCGCCGGATCACAAAGCCGCGCTCGCAATCGACCGGCGGCATGTCCATGGCCTGGAATGAATCGACGTACCCCGTCATTCGGTCATGAAGCGCGTTCAGGAATGCGTCGACCTCGTCCTTGGCCCCCTGAACCTCCATCGCCACGCTCCCGTCGGACTCGTTCCGGACCCAGCCCGAGACGTCGAACCCGTCGGCGACGAATTTCGACGTGGCCCGGAAGCCCACGCCCTGCACACGCCCGATAAACCGCACGCCCCGACGGATCATTCCGGTGCCTCCAGGCCCGGAGGGTACGCCCAAAGTGCATCCCGGAACCCCCCGGCAAGGACCGAGTATGCCGAATACGCCGCGCGGGCGGCCCGTTTGTTGGTCGGGCGCCCGGTCTTGTGCTAGCGTTCATGGCAGCGGGATTGTCGCATGTATCGACGGGCCCTTTGGCGTTGCAGGACCGCATCGCCGGGCCACTCTTTGCGAGCATCGCGACCGCCCGCCAGCGTCCCGGCTCCCGGCGCCCTTGGCCGGACAATTCGTGCATCGACGCCCGCCCTGGCGGGCTCAGAGACCCCGAGCCGACCGACGCTGAGTTTTCGTGTGCCAACCCCCGGAGCGTTCCGGGGCCCATCGCCCGATTCCCAACGTGACGGAGTCGTGCGGAGTGTTGCGCCCGGGCTTACGGTTGAGCCCGGACAGGAGGCCGCGAGGCGTGCCCGAACTCTGGCAGTCCAACGACGATCGTGATCGCGTGCGCGCTGCGACGGACATCGTTCGTCTGGTCGGCGAGCACGTGGCCCTCAAGCCCAAGGGGCGCGAGTACGTCGGACTCTGCCCTTTCCACGACGACCATCGCCCCTCCATGAACGTCGTCCCCAGCAAGCAGATCTTTCACTGCTTTGTCTGCGGCGCCGGCGGCGACGCCTTCTCCTTCGTCCAGCGCTACTTCAAGATGGAGTTCCGCGAGGCCCTCGAGTTCCTCGCCGAGCGCGGCGGAGTCAAACTCACACCCAGACGAGCCCAGCCGCCATCGGCCGATTCCCCGCGCTCGTCCCGCGCCGAGATCGTCCAGGCCAGCGCATTCGCGGCCGAGTTCTTCCGGGCCATCCTCCGCCACCCCGAGCACGGCCAGGCCGCCCGCGACGTCATCGCCCGGCGCGCCATCTCGCCCGAGATGGTCCAGCAGTTCGGCCTGGGCGCTTCCCCCTCGCGCTGGGACGGGCTGCTCCTCACGGTGCAGAACAAGTCGCTCGACATCCGCCCCTTCACCGACGCCGGCCTCTTCAAGCGCCGCGATTCGGGCGACGGCGTGTACGACTCGTTCCGCAACCGCCTCATGTTCCCGATCCAGGACGCCGCCGGGCGCGTCATCGCCTTCGGCGCTCGCAAGATCGACGAGGCCGACGAGCCCAAGTACCTCAACAGCTCCGAGCACGCGGCGTTCAACAAGTCCGCCACGCTCTACGCGCTCCCGCAGGCCCAGCGGACGATCCAGAGCTCGCGCATCGCGATCATCACCGAGGGATACACCGACGCGATCGCGTGCCACCAGGCTGGGTTCACGAACGCCGTCGCCACGCTCGGCACCGCGCTGACGCGCGAGCACGCCACGGTGCTCCGCCGCCTCTGCGACACCGTGGTTCTCCTGTTCGACGGCGACATGGCGGGACAGAAGGCCGCCGAGCGCGCCGTCGAGGTCTTCTTCGCGGAGACCCTCGACGTCAGGATCGCGCTCATGAGCAGCCAGACCGACGCCAAGGACCCCGACGAGCTCCTGAAGCGCGAGGGCGGCGCCGACGTTTTCCGGAAGGTCATCGACGGCGCGATCGACCTCCTCGACTTCCGCTTCCGCAAACTGCGCGAACGCACCAAGTCCGCCGGGCCCGCGGCGTTGACGCGCGCGATCACGGATGAGATCAAGCGCCTCGTTGAGCTCGGACTGGCCGACCAGACGCCCATCCGGCGCAAGCTCATCGTGCGCCAGCTCGCCACCATCGCCGGCGTCGACGAAGCGACGATCCTCGCCGAGATCCCCGCCGGTCGCGGCGGGCGGCGCCCCGCGTTTGAGCCCCGACCCGTTGTCGAGCCCAAGCCCGGCACGGCGTCGGTCGATCGCTCCGCCGCCGCTCATGTGCTGGCCTGCGTGCTGGCCGAGGGCGGCCTGTGGCACGCGCTCAGCCACCCCGAGCAGCGGAAACTCGTCGAGGGCCCGTGGAATTCCTCGGCGCTGGCCGACGTCGCCCAGGCGGTCAGCAGCGTCGCGGCCCAGGGTCGCGATCCCGGGCTTTCCGCGGTGCTGTCGATCGGGGAGAGCCCGGAATTTCAGCAGGCCGCCGTCGCGCTCTCGCAAGCGATCGAGCAGCAATCCGAATCAGACCCGGACCGCTTGAAGACCTATTTCGAGCAGTGCCGCAAGCGAATGGCGATCGAAACTGGAAGAAGTGAACCCGCACCCAACGCCACAGGCGAGGAAGACGCGATGTCGAAGCTGGCGCGATTGCAGCAGCAGCACCGCGAACTCGGGCCCGACCGGCGTGTCATGCCGAGGCCCAAATGAAACAGGACAAGAAACGCTCGCGAGCCAAGGATCGGCACGCCAGTTCCAGGACGGAATCACAGAATCGGACGAACGACTCGACCGACGCCAACAAGCAGGGAAGATTGAACATGGTGAGCGACCCACGCACCCAGACCGACCTGCCCCAGGACGAACACGCCGCGGAGCTGCACCCCGCCGTCGGCGATCTCATCTCGCTGGGCAAGACCCGCGGCTGGCTCAGCTATGAGGAATTGAACAACACGCTCCCCGACGAAATGGTCGACCCCGAGCGCCTCGACGAGTTGATGGTCCTCATGGACCGTCACGGCATCCAGATGGTCGACGAGCTCGAGCTCCGCGCCCGCCTCCACCGCGAGCGGCTCGCCCGCGGCGAGGAGGACGGCGCGCTCAACCAGCCCGCCCCCGCCCTCTTCACGCGCGGGC
>JABWBC010000187.1 GCA_013360695.1 Phycisphaerales bacterium | reverse complement strand
CAGCCCCGCGCCCGCTTCGAGCGGCGTGGGAGCGGCCGCCTCAAGGTCGAGCGCCACCTCCGCCCGCAGCACACCCGCCATCGCGGCGTCGATCATCGGCGCGGAAGCGTCCCTCGCGAAGAGGATCATCGCCGCCGCCGCGGGTCGCTGGCCCGATCGCGATCTCAACTCCCCGAGCAGCGACCACGCGCGGAGGTCCATCGTCTGCAGGGGCGGATCGAGGATCGTCGCGCCGGGCTCGATCATGCCCGGAGTCGCGCGCAGGTCGCTCAGTGTCTGCACCATCGTACGGGACTCAAGATCGATCCCCCATGACGCCGGGTCGCCCGGCGCGATCGATGCGCAGCGCCCGACGATCTTCGCGCCAGCGACATCGATCGGAGTGATCTCGAACGAATCGAGCCGCCCCGTGCTCGCCAGCGCGGACAAAACCACGGCGTGCGACGAGCTCTTCCCCCGCACCACCAGCAACCGCCGCGAGCCCATCGCCACCGACTCCGCGCTCTCCCACGCCACCACACCCGTGAGCGCTGTCAGCGGCTCGCTGGTGCCCTGTCCCAACGCAAGCCACAACTGCGGAAACGACAGCATCGGAAGATGCCGGCCGAGTTTGGATGGCGTCGGATCACCCTCGATCGTGAATCTCACGGCGTGCTCTCGATCGCCCTGGCGTACAACCTTGATGCCCCCCGCCTGCGCCATGATGCGAAGCTCTCCAAGCTCCAACCTTGCCGACGGTGCAAGATTCGGGGAGCGAGCCGTGCGCACAATCGCCACCGCGCGGCGGATCGCTCGCGAGGGAAGCGGCCCTTCAATCATGGGATGCGGCGTGGCGACCAGCGAAACTCGATCCGCGACCGCGCCGTCGCGATACGCGCCCGAAATCCGGGCCAGAACCTCCGATGGATCGAGCGTCCTGGCGTGGTTGCCGCCGTTCTGCGGCGCGGCCAGCGCTGCCGGCGTCACGACCGCCGACACAAAGACCATCGCGAAAGCGCACGTCACCATGATCGCGCGGCGGACGAGCACGCATGCATCGAAGAGGGCTCGGAATTTGACATGCGCTGTTCTCATGGCGGCTCGCGTCAGGACGTTACCCGATCGTGGGACGCACGGAAGCAACCAAGGTTCCACGCCGGAGCGATTCGAGCAGCTCTCCGGTCGTTCGACCATCAGTTGGCAGCCGCTGTTCCCGGGCGATCTCCGCGAGCGGCTCGAGCACGAACAGCCGCTCCCGCAAGCGGGGGTGGGGGACCGTCAGGCCCGGCTCATCGATGATGTGATCACCGAACAAGAGGAGATCGAGATCGAGCGTCCGGCTTCCCCATCGTGGCGAGTTGGCCCGATCGCGTCCGCGCTCCAGCTCAATGCGGAGCAGATGCTGCAGCAACTCCCGCGGCGAGAGCGTCGTGCGGACGTGCGCCACGCCATTGAGATAGCGATCCTGCCCAGGCGGCCCGACCGGCTCGGTCTCGATGATCGTCGAGACGCGGAGCAACTCAGTTCCCGGTAGTTTCGCGAGCGCGTCGACCGCCGCCCGGATGTTGGCGTGCCGATCTCCCAGGTTTGACCCCAGCGCGATGAAGCAATCAGTTGGAGCGGACGGTGTTCTCATTCAGCACGACGCACGATTGCGCGAGTCCTTCATTTCAATTCAGCCGCGGCGTTGCCTTCTTCCTGCCCGGAAAATCCTCACCGCTCTCCGCGTTCTCCGCGGTGAAGAATCGTTCTAGGATCAACGCGGACCCCAACGCGTACTCACGCGCCGCCTCAACCGTCCGCCGCGGCACGCACCGGGTCCGGGAAGTCCCGATACAGCGCCGACCTGAAGTTCGTCACCATCGAATACACCGGGTGATGCAATCTCTCCACCTCGCCCGTGCGCGTCGCAACCACGTCGAACGCGTGGTCCAGCTGCGCCAGGTCCTTGAACGCGAGCGTGATGTGGAACTCGCCGAGCCCCTCGGGACCGAATCCGAATTTTCGCCGGGTCAACCGCCAGTGATCGAGCTTCCCCTGCGATTTCAGGTGGTCGAGATAGTGCTGCACGGCCTTGACGAACTCAAGATCACGCCGCGATTCGCGCAGATCGCACCAGATCTCGTAGTAGTTCACGCCTTGCCCTTTTCAAGCTCCGCGAGCAGCGCCTCGTCGATGCCAAGGTACTCGCGCATGTGCTGGTCATAGGTCGCGGCATCCTGATCGCGAGAGAGGTCCAGTCGAAGCTCGTTGATGACCTTTGTGCCCTGGCGGATCCACTCGTCCCACGTCTGCGCCGAGATGTTCTCAAAGATCCAAGCGCCGACCGGCCCGCGGAAAGGCTGCCGCGTCAGCTTGCTCCCCGGGCGCCCGGTCCTTTTGCACACAAACGCGCCCGTGATCTCGCTCGCCGCGCCCGCCGCCCCACCGACCTGCGGCACGGGCAAGCCGAGTTTGGTGAGCAACTCTCCCATCGCCTTTTGGGGCAGGCGGTCGCCGCGTGTCGCCGCCGTCGTGAAGCCCTTGGTCAGCACCTCGCCCGCGATTGCGTTGTCGCCCGCCGCGATAAGCTGCTCGCCCGCGAGCTGATACGCCTTCGACATCGCGGGGTTGATCTGGCAGCAACGGAGGTACGACTCCGCCGCCTCCCGCGCCCGCCCCGCCTCGGCGTACACGCGCCCGAGCGAAAAATGGGCCATGTCGTTCTCGGGGTCGGCCTGAACCATGTTCTCAAACTGTGCGATGCGCTGCGCAATGTCCATGCCCGATGATAGGAAGCCGCCCCCGCGTCGCGGCCAAACGTCCTTCCCTCGTCGGCTTTTCGATCTCGATCGCCCCGATCCTCCGTCGCGCGATCGCGCCGCTGTTTCGCTACCCTGTCCGTCGTGAATCGACCCGCTGACATCCTCGGCGTCAACCTCGCCGGCGTCGCGCTCCGCAACCCCGTCATCCTCGCGGCCGGAACCTGCGGCTATCTCGACGAGATGAACGACGCGATCGACCTCGCCCGCGTCGGCGCCGTCGTCACCAAGTCAATCACCCGCCTCCCGCGCGACGGCAACGCCACCTGGCGCATCATCGAAACCCGCTCCGGCATGATGAATGCGATCGGCCTCGCCAACGTCGGCGTCGAGGCCTTTTCGCGCGAGATCGCGCCGCGTGTCGCCAGCGTGCCGACGACCGTGATCGGGTCGATTGCGGGATTCTCGATCGATGACTATGTCGCCGTCGCCGCCGCGATGGACGATTGCGATGCGATCCAGGCCGTCGAGATCAACGTTTCGTGCCCGAATGTGCACGGCGGGACCGAGTTCGGCGCTGACCCCCGCTCCCTATCTGAACTCGTCCGCGCCCTGCGCCCCGTGCTCAGCCGCGCGAGGCTCTTCGTGAAGCTCAGCCCCATCGCCAACGGCCCGCTCCCGATCAAGGATGTCGCGCGGTCCGCCATCGAGGCCGGTGCCCAACCCGCCGGCCCAAACTCGCGCCCCGGCGCGGACGCCATCTGCCTCGCCAACACCATGCCCGCGATGGCCATCGATGTCCATTCGCGCCGCCCGCGCCTCGCCAACATCACCGGCGGCCTGTCCGGGCCCGCGATCCATCCGATCGCAGTCAAGCTCGTGCATGACTGCTATCGGGCGATCGCCAAGGATACCTCCACGCCCATCATCGGCATCGGCGGCGTTCTCTCGTGGGAGGATGCCGCGGAGTTCATCCTTGCCGGCGCATCCGCCGTCGAGATGGGTACGTCGCTCTTCGTCGATCCACGTTCGCCGCTAAAAGTGATCGCCGGCCTTGAGAAATGGGCGCGGGCTCAGGGTGCGGCGAGGATTTCGGATTTGGTGGGGGGCGTGAAGCTCGAATGACCCGATGTCGTGCGGGCGCACGGGCCGCTCAGAGATTCGCCGAAAGGACTCACGTTGTTTTCCTCGATCGAGAAACCCGCTTTCAGCTATCGCCTTCGTCGATTGCTTGTCGCGTTCGGCGTCGCACTTGGCGCCGCGATTTCGCCGGCCGCCGTACAACCGACGCAGGCCGCTCCCCAACCATCGACGACGAAGCAGGACCAGCCCGCACCGAAAGACCTCCACAATCTGCTCGCGCCCATCCGTGACAAGGCCGCTGTCCCCGCGCTCGCCGCGGTCGCGATCAAGGACGGCCAGATCATCGCGCAGGGCTGCGTTGGCGTTCGTGCGACCAATGCTTCGGACGAAGCCACGATCAACGACAAGTTCCATCTCGGCTCATGCACCAAGGCAATGACCGCGACCATGATCGCCCGTCTCGTCGATCGCGGCCTGATGCGATGGGACATGACGCTGGGCGAGGTCTTTGCTGGTCGCCCCGGCATTCACGAGAAGTTCCGCGCCGTGCGCCTCGATCAACTCCTCACCAACCGCGGCGGCCTGCCGCGCGAAGCACCCGACGCGCTCTGGTCGAAGCTCTTTCTCCGGCTCGGCACCCCGACCGAGCAACGCCTGCAACTACTCGACGGCATGTGCGCCGTCTCGCCCGAGTATGAGCCGGGAACCAAGTTCGTCTACTCAAACCAGGGCTTCGCCGTCGCCGGTGCAATGGCCGAGAAAATCACCGGCAAAGCGTGGGAAGACCTGATGCGCGACGAGTTGTTCGTGCCACTGGGGATCACCAGCGCGGGGTTCGGCGCTCCGGGCGCCGCCGACGAGGTCGACCAGCCGCGCGGGCATCGCGGCACCTCTCCCAGCTACTTGCCTGTGACGCCCGGCATCGCCGCCGACAACCCGCCCGCGATCGGACCGGCCGGCACGGTTCACATGAGCCTGCCCGATTGGGCTCGTTTCATCGCGCTGCACACGCGGGGCGACCACGCGCTCCTCGATGACAAGCCCGCCGACGACCCCGCCTTCGCGTTCGTGAGCAAAGCGTCGCTGGCCAAGCTCCACCAGGCGATCGACGGCGAGGGCGCAAACGCGAAGACCACGGACACCTCGGGCTACGCGATGGGTTGGGGAGTCGCGGCCCGCCCGTGGGCCGATGGGCGCGTGCTCACGCACTCGGGTTCGAACACGATGTGGTTCTGCGTGGTGTGGATCGCGCCCAAGAAGGACTTCGCGGTGCTGGTCGCGTGCAACGCGGGCTTGGACGCCGCCGGCGCGACCGATCAGGCCGCTGGCGCGATCATCGGCGAACTGCTCAAGCCTTGAATGCGGCGGGATCGCCCGTGCTTCGCAACGAATC
The DNA here is from genome assembly GCA_013360695.1 of Phycisphaerales bacterium. Taxonomy (GTDB): domain Bacteria; phylum Planctomycetota; class Phycisphaerae; order Phycisphaerales; family UBA1924; genus JABWBC01. The sequence goes on along the minus strand of JABWBC010000187.1, from coordinate 1,791 downwards.
GAGGTTCGCGAAGCGTTCCGATCGCGTTCTTCCTGCCTCGCTTTTCACCACGCTCGATCGACAACCCACAACTCACGATTGGATACGCTCCGCCACTCCGCCACTCCGCCACTCCGCCACTCCGCCACTCGGTGACTCCGTGACTTCTCTTTCTCAATTCAACTTCGTCTGCTCGCTCGCCTCTTCCCGCATATTCGCGAGCGCATCCCTCAGCGAGCCGATCTTCTTTCTTGGCCGCGGCGACTCGACCACCGGCGCATTGGTCGGCACAACCGTCGGCGATGCTTCCTCGGCCACCGCCACAGCGACGGCTTCTCGCTTTGCCACGACGCCGGCATCCCCGCGAGCTTCCGCGCCCGCCTCGTTCCTGGCATCAGCCGTGCCGTGAATCTGTCCGTCCTTGCCAACCTGCTCGAAGCGCACACTCACGCGCTTCGACACGCCGCGCTCCTGCATCGTCACGCCGAAGAGCTGGTCCGTCGCCTGCATCGTCCGCTTGTTGTGCGTGATCACGATGAACCGCGAGTGGTCGGTGAACTGGCGGATCACGCTCGCAAACCGCGTCACGTTTCCTTCGTCCAGCGCCGCGTCCACCTCGTCCAGGACGCAGAAGCACGAGGGCTTCGAGCGGAAGATCGCCATCAGCAGCGCGACCGCCGTCAGCGTCTTCTCGCCGCCCGAGAGCTGGCTGATCGAGCGAGGCTCCTTGCCCGGCGGCTTGGCGATGACCTCCACGCCCGACTCCAGCACGTCGATCTCGTCCGTCTGCACCCGTTCGATTCCCGTCGGTCCTTCGACTTCCTTCACGAGGCCCATCAGGCGCACTTCCGCGCGGCCGCCGCCAAACAGGCGACGGAACATCCCGTCCTGCCCGCCGAAATTCTCGCGGATTCGCTCGAACACCTCCGCGAACAGCGTGCGGCTCACCTCGTTCAGCCTCGCGATGAGGTCCTCGAGCTGGACCTTCGCCGCGTCGAGGTCCGCGACCTGACGCACCAGGTCGTCGTTCTGCGCCGCCAGCTGCGATTCCTCGCCGATCGCATCGAGGTTGACGCTCCCCAGCGAGCGGACCTGCTCGCGCAGCGTGTCCACCTGGCGCTGCGCCTCGTCGACCGCGATCCGCGCCACGCCCTCGCGCATCATCTCGCGATAGTCCGAGTATTCAAACGCCAGGTCGATCCCGGCGTCCTCCTGCGTGCGTTCCTCGAGATTCTCTCGCTTGATCTCAAGTTCGCGCCGCGCGACCTCGAGACTGTGCCAGTCCCGCTCGACGCCTTGCGCCTGCGTGCGCACGATCGCAACGCGCTCGCCGACCTCCTGCACTTCGCGCTGCACGCCCTCGACCTGCCCGCGCATGTCATCAACGCGCTGCTTCCACGCCGCCTCGTTCTGCGTCGCCGCCTCGATCCGCGCCAGCGACTCCGCGGCCACCTCCCGGTGATGCTCGATCGATGCCTTCGCCTGCTCGACGTGGGCCGCAAGGTCTCGCTGCTGGCGCAGAAGGTCGTCGCGCGTCATCTCAAGGCGGCTCGCCTCGCGCCGCGCGTTCTGCACCTGCTCCGCCAGCCTGCCGACCTCGACCTTCGCACTCGTCATCCGCTCCGCGGCCGCCTCGCTGGCCCGCGTCAACTCGCCCAGCCCCGACTCCAGCTGCTCGACCTCACGCACCTGCTCGTCGTGCAGTCGGGCCAGGCTCTCCGCGCGTTCGCGCAGGCCCGTGCGATCGCTCTCGATCTTGGCGATGCGCTGGCGCAGCTGCGCGAGTTCCTCGGCGCTCTGGCGATGCTCGCG
>JABWBC010000186.1 GCA_013360695.1 Phycisphaerales bacterium | reverse complement strand
ATGGGCGAGCTCCATCTCGAGATCATCCAGTCGCGCCTCCTCTCCGAGTTCGGCGTGCGCACCAACGCAGGCAAGCCGCAGATCGCCTACCGCGAGGCGGTGGCGAAGGCGGCCCGCGGCGAATACAAGCTCGTCAAGCAGACCGGCGGGAAGGGCCAGTACGGCCACGTCGTCCTCCGCCTCTCCCCCAACGAAAAACCCCGAGCTCTCGCCCGGGGTTCGCAGACTCCTGTTCAGCGTTCGTGATCGCGTGGCCAGCGCCCTTGCAATCTTACAATCTCGTAACCGCTTCAAGCGCCCGCCATCATCGCCCGCCTTCTCACTTCGCCGGTTTCCACGTGCTCTTGAAGCTCTTGATCGCCTCTTCCAGCTTCTTCTCCGTCTCCGCGTCCAGCGCCTTCTTCTCGTTCAGCGCGTTCCACGCCGGCTTGCCCGACGCCTGGAAGAACTTCAGGAGGTCCATCTCAAACTGACGCACGTCCGTCACCGCCACGTCGTCGAGATACCCCTTGCTTCCCGCGAACACCGAGATCACCTGGTCCACGATGTGGAACGGCGTGTACTGGCCCTGCTTCAGCAGCTCGACCATTCGACGCCCGCGATCCAGCTGGCGCTGCGTCGCCTTGTCGAGCTCCGTGCCCAGCTGCGCGAACGCCTCGAGCTCGCGGGCCGCCGCAAGGTCCAGTCGCAAGGAGCCGGCGATCTTCTTCATCGCCTTCACCTGCGCGTTGCCACCCACGCGCGACACCGAGATGCCGACGTTGATCGCGGGACGCACACCCGAGAAGAACAACTCGGGCTCCAGGTAGATCTGGCCGTCCGTGATCGAGATCACGTTGGTCGGGATGTACGCCGACACGTCGCCTTCCTGCGTCTCGATGATCGGCAGCGACGTGATCGAGCCCGCGCCGTTCTCGTCCGACAGCTTCGTCGCACGCTCCAGGAGTCGCGAGTGGAGATAGAACACGTCGCCGGGATACGCCTCGCGGCCCGGCGGGCGACGCAGGAGCAGCGACAGCTGGCGATACGCCACCGCCTGCTTCGACAAGTCGTCATAGATGCACAGCGCGTGCTTGGGCGTCTTGCCCTGCTTGCCCAGCCACATGAAGTACTCGGCCATCGCCGTGCCCGAGTACGGCGCCACGTACTGCATCGGCGCGGGGTCCGAGCTCGACGCGTTCACCACGATCGTGTAATCCATCGCGCCGTTCTTCTTCAGAACCTCAACGACGCCCGCCACCGTCGATTCCTTCTGACCGACCGCGACATAGATGCAGACCACCGCGTCCTTCGTCCCCCAGTACTGCTTTTGGTTGATGATCGTGTCGATCGCAACCGCGGTCTTGCCCGTCTTGCGGTCGCCGATGATCAGCTCGCGCTGGCCGCGCCCGATCGGGATCATCGAGTCCACGGCCTTGATGCCCGTCTGCATCGGCTCGTGCACCGGCTGACGCTCCGCGATGCCCGGCGCGATGATGTCGACCTTCCGGAACTCCGTCGCGTTGATCGGGCCCTTGTCGTCCAGCGGCCGCCCCAGCGGGTCCACCACGCGGCCCAACAGCGCCTCGCCGACCGGCACCTCGAGCAGGCGGCCGGTCGACTTGACCATGTCGCCTTCCTTCACCGCCAGGTAGTCGCCGTAGATGACCGCGCCGACGGTGTCGAGCTCCAGGTTGAATACCTGGCCCATCACCGCGCCGTCCGAGGTCTGAAACTCAAGAAGCTCGCCCGCCATCGCGTTCGAAAGGCCGTACACGCGGGCGATGCCGTCGCCGACCTCCACCACGCGCCCGACCTCGGACACTTCAAGCTCGGCGGAATACTGCTCGATCTCACGCTTGATGACGCTCGCGATCTCGTCGGTCTTGATCTTCACGTGTCACTCCGATGGGTCGGCGACGCCCGCAAGGACGCCAAGCTCTTCAACTGGGACCAGGATACCGGACAAACCCCGATCGGTCCCGGGCCGCAAAGGCCCGCCGAGGGGGAGTCAAGGTTAGCGGGGTTCGGCCCGGTTTTCTCGCCCCCACGCCAGCGCCGATGGCCCGCGCTCATCGCCCCTCCACGCCCGCCCCGTCGCGGCGAGACGGACCAGTCTTCAGGTCCGTGCCTCGGTACGTCGGCTCTCCGTGCCGACATCCACTCCCCCACCCGCTCTTCTCCTCTTCTTCTCTGCTCTTCCTCTTCCTCTTCCTCTTCCTCTTCCTCTTCCTCTCCGCGTGGCGTGGCCAAGCTCGGGCTTGCGGGCTCGGCCACGTCCCAGATTCGCTTCGTCACTTCTTCTCCGCCGGCTTGGCGGGCACGACCGGCGGCTTCTTGGTGAACTCGCGGATCTTCTCCGCGAATCCGGGGAGCAGGTCGTTGGGGATCGGCACCGTCAGGTTGTAGTGCGCGATCTTCCACTCCTCGCCGTCGCGCAGCGCCACGCCCGAACCGCGGCACTCGCCGAACTTCGCGTTGTCCAGCACCTCGTCGAACCACGCCACGCTCCCGTCGTGCGACAGCATCACGTGCCGCTCGCGCGGCAGGTACGTCCAGCCGCGCCCCTGGTCGAAGTACGGCTTGGCGAACGCCCTGAACTCTTCGAGCGTCCATCGCTCGGTCGCGTCGGTTCCGAGGAACACCGCGTCGCTGGTCATGTGCCCGAAGTAGCGCACGCCGTCGGCCCGCGACGCCGCGTCGTGCCAGTCGTCGAGCATCGCCTCGACCGCCTTGGGACCGAGCGGGGGCCTTTCGCCGCGCGTGCCGGCCGCGAGCATCGAAAGCCCCGCGATCGAGAGTGCGGCGATCACCAGCGACGCGCGACGTGTGGACGTTGGCATGATTCGGCTCCTTTGCTGCATGATACCGGCACCGGAAGATTCAACTCGCGTGATTTCACTTCCCCTTCCACGCCGAACGGAGTTCGTGAACGACCAGTGATTCGACTTTCACATCGCCAATACACGGGGTGAACGACACCGATCGATCGGCGTCGTTCGGAACGATCGGCATCGGGATGTACACAAGCCCGCCACCGGCGAAGATCTCCATGCCGACGCGATCGCAATAGATGGTCAGTTGCAGTTTGCCGTTGACCAGCGGTACCTTGACGCGGTGGTCGTTCACGGCCAGTTCACCCGACCTGACCTCGTACGCGATCTTCACACCGCGCATGGTGAGCGAGACATCTCCCTTCGGTTCGATCGTCGTTCGCATCTCCAAGAGCTCGGCGTTGACCGGCGAGAGAGGATTGCGTGACGTTTCGGGCGTGAGCGTGAATGAACCGACCTCGTGCCTCTTGACGCGCAGCGATTCCAATTCGCGCGCGGGGTTCCAGCACAGGCGCGGGCCGTCGGGCGTTGAGACCAGCGACAGCTCCAGCGGGATCGTCATCGACTGGTTGAACGCCATGCCGGGCGTCTCGGTCTGGAACCAGCCAATCTGAATGCGACGGCCATCGGGCATGTCGCTGAAGGTCTGCGCCGCATAGAACCCGCGTCCGCGATGGCCCGGGAGCTTCGGCGTTTCGGGCGTGAAGGTCGTGCCGTCGAAGGTGCCCACCATGTACTCACTGCTGGCGGCGGTGAGCACCCACTTCATGTGCGCCTGATCGCCGTCGAGCGGGAGCTCGAAGAAATCAGGGCATTCGTAGAAGCCGTCGATGCGGCTGAGTTGTTTCCACTCGCGGAGATTCGACGAGCCGAGAAAGTGGACCCAGTGCTTGTCCTCCGTGCCGACGTAGAGCGTCATGATCCACCGCTTGCTCGGCGCGTGCCAGATGACCTTGGGGTCGCGGTTCTCGAGCGCGATGTTGCCGAGGATGGGGTTGGTGTCGAGCTTGGTGAAGGAGCGTCCGTCGGTCGAATACGCCAGGCACTGCGTGAACGGATTTCCGGCGGCGGTGTAGAAAAGCACCATCGCGGGCGCGCCGGGCTTGCCCAGGCCGCTGGTGTTGGCGTGGTCGACGACCGCGCTCCCGCTGTAGATGGTGCCCAGGGCATCGGGCGCGAGCGCGTCGTTGAGCTCGCTCCAATGGACCAGGTCCTTGCTGACGGCGTGCCCCCAGTGCATGTTGCCCCAGCCCCAGCCGTACGGGTTGTGCTGGAAGAAGAGATGGTATTCGCCGTTGAAATGGACGAGCCCGTTGGGGTCGTTGGTCCAGCCGCGGCGGGGCGAGAAGTGGAACTGGGCGCGGAGCGGCTCGTCGTAGAGATTGTCGGAATCGCGGATGGCGTCGGAGAGCGTGATGCTCGAGAGTGCGGCGGAATCATCGCGGAGCGAATCGACCTCGAGCGTGATGGAACTGCCCTGATAGTCCGACACGTCCATCGGGGCCCACCAGTCGGGAGAGGCATCGGCGAGTTCGATGTCGTTGGAAACGACGGCGCGACCATCGACGATCAGCGAGACGCGGCGTTTGGGCGCGCCGTTCTTGATCGGGATGTTGAGGTAGCGCGCGTCCACCTTGAATTCACGGCGCACGTTGGTGAGCGTGATCTGTGGTTTGCGGTCGGTCAGCACGATGTGGTCGACGTTGATGTGTCCCCATCCGCCCTTGGCGTGGTCGATGATGCGGATCTTGGCGCGCTTGCCGATCAGGTCGCGGACGTCCCAGCCATCGGGCGCGAGGCGCTCGCTGCCGCCGGGGCGATCGTTGGGCCCGGTGGCGACGCGGAAGACGGTGTCGGCGATGAGGAGCTGGATGCAGGTGTTTTCGAGGTCTTTTCCGCCGCCGATCAGGAAGGAGATGTAGGGTCGTTCGATGGTGAACTCGGGCGAGGTGAGGATGCCGGTGGATGCGTCGCCTTGGGAGAAGGAGTTGACGAGGCGGGAGCCGAGGTGGCCGTCGACGGGCATCTGGTTGGGGAGCGTTCCTTGCGCGGGAGCGTGCCCGAAGGCTTCGCCGGTGGCGACCCATGGGGCGTAGGTCTCGGATTCGAAGTCGGCGATGAGGATGTCGGCGGAATGGGCGGGTGGTTGGGCAGACGATTGGATGGCGGAGAGCGCCAGGAGGGCGGCGAGGGCGAGCATGAGAGGATGGTACAGGGCGGCGCGCGGCGCGGTGGATAAGGAGAAGAAGGCGCGGGCCACGAGGCATGGGCGCACGAGGCTGGGGCGCATGAGGCTGGGGCGCAGGAAGCTTGGGGGCATGAGTCGTTGGAGCATGAGTGTGGTCCTCCTCACGGGGGGCGGACGGACACTTTGGTGCGCAAAATCGCGGTGGTAAGCAGGCACTAGGCAGAGGGCAATGGTCCGTAGGCAATGGCGAAAATGCAGGCCGTGCAGGGGGTTGCGCGCGGGACGGGATGGCGCGAAGATTTTTTTCGGAAATCTGGGAAGAGGGGAAAAAGGCGGACACTTTGGTGCGCACGAAGGCGGTGATAAGCGGTTACTAACCGGAAGGAGCGTGAGTGGTGAGTCGGGAGTGGGGAGTGGTGACGAGGTGAGGGAACTCGAAGGGCGCGAGGGTGATCCGCGGCATCCGGCATTCGTGATTCGGCATTCGGAAGAGAAGACGGAACGCGGAGGAATCAGAGGGGAGCGAAGGAACGCGGAGGGAGAGGAGAGGAGAGGAGAGGAGGAGAAGCGGATGGGGAGAAGGGATGGGAGGCGGAAGAGCGGGTAGGAGAAGTAGATGTCGGCTCGGAGAGCCGACGTACCAGAGCACGGCGATCACGCGGAAGGCGGGATTTCGGCGGCGTCGGCGGCGTCCTTGAGCCTGCGCAGGGTGTCGAAGGCCTGGAGGGGCGTGAGCGATTCGATCTTCAGCTCGCGGAGCTGATCGACCGCGGGGTGCTCCAGGTATGTCGTGAAGAGCGGGAGCTGCGTCGTCTCGAGCGCGGGGCGCTTGCGGCGGCCCGACGCCCCCGGAACTGCCGCGTTGCTCGGCGCGTCGGGCACGCTTGACGCATCGGGGACGCAGGTTGCTTCGGGGCCGGCGGAGTGAGAGACCGCGAGCGACGCGAGCACCTCGCGGGCGCGCTGGACGACGGAGAGCGGCAGGCCGGCGAGGCGTGCGACGTGGATGCCGTAGGACCGATCGGTGCGCCCGGGCAGGATGCGATGGAGGAAGACGATCTGGGCGTGGGGGTCGCCGGGGGGCCACTCGCGGACCTCGACGTGGAGGTTGCGGACCTGGCCCGGCAGGCGTTCTTCGAGCGAGGTGAGCTCGTGGTAGTGGGTGGCGAAGAGGGCGCGGGGGGCGTTGGGGGCGGCGAGGTGCTCGGCGATGGCCCAGGCCAGAGAGAGGCCGTCGAGCGTGCTGGTGCCGCGTCCGATCTCGTCGAGCACGACGAGGGAGCGTGGGCCGGCGTGGTGGAGGATGTTGGCGGTCTCGGTCATCTCGACCATGAAGGTTGATTGTCCGGCGTGGAGGGCGTCGTCGGCGCCGATGCGGGTGAAGATGCGGTCGCAGAGGCCGATCGTCGCGCGATCGGCGGGCACGAACGAGCCGACGTGGGCCAGCAGCGTGATGAGCGCGACCTGGCGGATGTAGGTCGATTTGCCGGCCATGTTCGGACCGGTGATGAGGATGATCTGCGCGTCGGTGGAGGAGAGCGCGGCGTCGTTCGGCACGAAGCTGTAGCTGCCCGCGAGACCGAGGCGCTCCTGCTTCATCATCTGCTCGACGACCGGATGGCGGCCGTCGGTGATGCTGAGAGCGTCGCTCTCGTCGAGTTCGGGCCGGCAGTAGTCCCACTCGCGGGCAAGGACGGCCCAGCCGGCCAGCACGTCGAGCTCGGCGAGGGCCTCGGCGGTGCGCGCGAGGGCGAGGGATTCGTCGAGCACGGCGGCGACGAGCGCGGCGAAGAGTTCCTGCTCGCGGGCGAGCGACTTCTCCTCGGCGGAGAAGATCTCCTTCTCCTTCAGCTTGAGCTCCTCGGTGACGTAGCGCTCGCCGTTCACCGTGGTCTGCTTGCGCACGTAATCGGCGGGGACGAGATGCACGTTGGCCTTGGTCACCTCGATGTAGTAACCGAAGACGGAGGTGTAGCGGACCTTGAGGCTGCGGATGCCGGTGCGTTCCTG
>JABWBC010000034.1 GCA_013360695.1 Phycisphaerales bacterium | reverse complement strand
CTCACGACTCACGACTCACGACTCACGATTCACGACTCACGACTCACGACTCACGACTCACGACTCACGACTCACGACTCACGACTCACGAGCTATTGGGGTTGCTTGTTCATGGTGAAGTAGTCGATGTCGTCGGGGGTGCCGGGCTGTTTGTCGGGGCCGGGCGATCGGAGGGTGAACTCCTGGCCGTTGAGGCCTTGGGGGGAGTAGATAAGGTCGGAGCCCCAGCCGTCTTTGGCGGGCTTGGCGGAGTCGAGGATTTTGGCGGCATAGAGGGAGGCGATGGCGGGGGGGTAGGCGCTGTTGTCGAGGTGGTAGGTCTTGAGGGCGTTGGAGACGATGTCGAGGGTGGCCATGGTGGCCTTGGCTTTGGCTTTTTCGCCGCCCGCGGTGACGCTGTAGGCGACGATGCCGGAGAGCACCGCGATGATGGCGACGACGAGCATGAGTTCGAGGAGCGAGAACGCGCGGGCATGGATTCGATTCTTCTTCATGGAACACTTCTCCAAACGGGCTCTTTCCCGTCAAGCGTCTTATTGAACGTTTCCCGCCATCTTGATCAGCGGGGTCATGATCGAGAGCACGAGCGTCCCGACCATGAGGAACATCAGCACGATGAGCGCGGGTTCGAGGGCGGCCATGAGGCGCGTGGAGCGTCGCTCGAGATCGGCGGTCGCGTCGTCCGCGAGCGTGTCGAAGGCGTCCTGCAGGTCGCCGGCGCGCTCGGCGGCGATGAGCAGGCGGCGGGTGGTGAGGGGGAGGGCCTCGACTTCTTGAATGAGCGAGCGGAGCACGCCGCCCTCGACGAGGCGGGTGCGGAGGCGGGTGAGTTGTTTCACGAGCACCGGGTCGCTCACCGCGCCCGTCGCGGTCGCGAGCGAATCCGCCAGCGTAACGCCCGAGCGGCTCATCGCGGCCATGACAGTGAAGAAGCGTGCCGACTCCTGGGCCTCGAGCACGGGACGGACAAACGGCAGGCGGCGCGAGAGTGAGACGATGGCGGCGATGATGATGGAGCGGGCGACGACGGCGGTGGTGATGAGGAGTCCGAAGGCCGCGAGGACCCAGGCCCACTGATCGCGCATGAACGTGCCGGCGGAGATGAGGAGCTGGGTGAAGGCGGGGATCTCGCCGCCGGCGTTGGCGATGGCGCTGCCGATCTTGGGGACGACGAACATGAGGAGGAAGGTGGTGACGATGACGCTGATCGACAGCACGATCGCGGGGTAGATGATGAGCGTGATCGCCTTGCCCGCGATGGCGAGCTGGCGTCGGGTGGTGGTCATCAACTGGCGTGCGGCGCCCGCGAGATCGCCCGAACGTTCGGAGGCGCGGTAGACGGCGACGGTGATGGGATCGAAGGCCTCGACGGTCTGGGCCGCATCGGCAAAGCCCGAGCCCGCGGCGACGAGTTCTCGCATCCGCTCGATGCGGGGCCTCACGGCGGGCGCGACGGCGGAGGCGGTGACTTCCAGCGCCTCGACCAAGGGCACGCCGCGTGAGAGGAGCTGGGCGAGTTGGAGGTGAACCTCGGCCTGGTTCTTCAGGCTGACCTTGGAGGAGCCAGAACCCGCGAGGCCCACGGGGAGGGTCCAGACGCGGGTGGGGACCATCTGCTCTCGCCGGAGTTGTTCAGCGAGATGGCGCTGGTCGCGGGCCTGACGGACCCCGATCTTCCGCCCGCCAGAGAAGGTTGTGGCGAGAAAGAGGTGGGTGGCGGGTGTCGACGGGGACCCGCTTCGCGCCGGCTGGGCCGCGGACTGTGGGGAACGGGATTGGAAGACCCCATCGAAGGCCATATGAGAAAGGATACCTCACGGCGGGGACCGCGGTTCAGCGGAATGGGGGGCCGGGGCGTCAAGTTGCGCTGGCGTGACGGGGAGGGGGGCAAATCGCCAAATCCCAAATCGCCAAATCCCCAAATCGAAGAGGGGGGCGCGAAGGAGGGGATGGGCCAGCCGCCCCAGTTTGGGGACGTTGGATTTGATTGACCTTCGGGGTGGGGCGGGACACGATTGAAGAGGCCCCGGTCGGGAGTTTGTGCCTGGGCCAGAAAGGTGTGAACTATGTCAACGGTTACGCGCGGAGCCCCGAAAGCGGCCCCGGTATCGGTTGAACTTCCTACCGGAAAGCGGGGCACCATGAGAGCGTTGTTTAAGCATCACGCGGGCACGGAACTCAAGTTTGACGCCGCCAGGCCTAAGCCGGCGTGCGGCCCGCGCGACGTTCTGATCCGCGTGTCAAAGGTCGGAATCTGCGGCACGGACCGGCACATCTGGGAGTGGGATACCTGGGCCGCGGGGCGAATCCCCGTCGGCATCGTCACGGGCCATGAGTTCGTCGGCGTGATCGAGGAGGTCGGCACGGCGGTGACGAAGTACAAGCCCGGCCTGCGCGTGAGCGCCGAGGGGCACACGACGGCGTGGCTGGACTACAACGCCCGCACCGGCAACGCGCACATCGCCGCGGATACCAGGATCATCGGCGTCGATCGCGACGGGTGCTTTGCGGACTACGTCTGCGTGCCGGAGGAAAACGTCTGGCCGGTGCATCCGAGCATCCCGGACAAGGTCGCGGCCGTGCTCGACCCGCTCGGCAACGCGGTGCACACCGTGATGGCGGCGGGGGTTTCGGCCAAGACGGTGCTGATCACGGGCGTGGGAATCATCGGGCTGATGGCGGTGACCGTGGCCAAGGCCGCGGGGGCCAGCCGGATCTTCTGCACCGACATCGATCCGCGTCGCCTGGCGCTGGCGAAAAAGCTCGGCGCGGTCGAGGTCTTCGACGCTCGCCAGGGCGATGGCTGGGTGGGCGAGGTCCGCAAGGCCTGCCGCGGCGACGGCCCGGACGTGCTCCTCGAAATGTCCGGCGCCGCGTCGAGCTTCGACCTTGGCTTCCGTGCGCTCCGCAACGGCGGGACGGCGGCGCTGCTCGGCATCCCCAGCAAGCCGCTGGTGTTCGATTGGAACCAGCACGTGGTCTTCAAGGGCGCGACCGTGCTCGGCATCAACGGACGCAAGATGTTCGAGACCTGGTACCAGATGGAGTCGCTCCTGCTTTCGGGGCGGTTGGAGTTGGATGACATCATCACGCACGAGATGCCCATCGAGAACTTCAAGAAGGCGTTCGAGACCATGATCTGCGGCGACGGGATCAAGGTGGTGATGAGCGTGAATGGGTGACGTGCCGCGTCGAGAGCACTGTCGCGGAAGGGCATGCGTGAAGGCCTGGCTCGCCGAAGGGCAAGCTCAGGCCTGTTTTACTCGGTCTCGATTGAGTCGGGGTCGTGGCACGGAGCCCCCACGAACGTCTCATGCGGGAGGCGCCGGTGGTTGGGGGTTTGCATTGACCATCAGTCCGTGCTCCATTCGCCAGAGCGAGCGGACTGCGGCGAGGAGCTTCTCGATCTGATATTCCTCAAGTCCGCGCTTTTCCAGCACGACGCGAGCCATCCGGATTCCCGCCTCTCCCTCCTCGCAAACCACTGTGCTTGCGCCGGCTGTGTGCAGGGGATCGCGTTCGGCCAGATACCTTGCGCGAACGGTGATCTCGAGCGCCGGATTGATCTGCTTGGCTATTCCGACAAGCGACAATCGCCCGTCGTTATGCGGGAGGGTGACAACAAGGTGCACGGCTTTGCGGATGCCCGCGTGTTCGAGCACCTCGGGGCGGGTTGCATCACCGTAGATCGCGGTGTGTCCTGCCTTCGAGATCGCGCGGACAGTGTCGATGTTCAAGTCGACGATTACCGTGTGCAGCCCCGCATCGCGCAGCAGCGCGTCGACGAGTCGGCCGACCGGGCCGTAACCCACGATGACCGCGAGCGACTTCTCGGTTGACGCAATCGCCTGCTGGGCTGACAAGTTCAGGCTGGCGGTGTGGCGTTCGTGTCGGGCGTTGAGCCAGCGCCAGAGGCGAGGTTGTTGACTCAGGCGCCGTTCGATCGGATCGAGGTATCGAAAGAGCAGCGGGTTGAGGGTGATCGAGACCATGGCGGTCGCGACGAGCACATTCATTGCCTGGGGGGGAAGCAGCCCGTGATCTCGGGCGGCCTGTGCAAGAATGAAGGAGAATTCGCCGATCTGAGCTAGACCGATGGCGGCGGTAAGGGCGGTTCGGGCCGGGTAGCCGCGGATCGCGACGATGACGAGCGCGGCCACAGGCTTGATGAGGAGCACGACTGAGAGCCCGGCGAGCACGATGCCGGGATGCTCAATGATGAACCGTGGGTCAAATAGCATGCCGACGGAAACGAAGAAGAGGACGGCGAACGCGTCGCGCATCGGGAGCGCATCGGCGGCGGCCTGATGACTGACGGGTGATTGCGCGACCACGATGCCGGCGAGGAAGGCGCCGAGGGCGACCGAAGCTCCGAAGATGGTCGCGGAGCCAACGGCGATAGTCACCGAGAGCACGAGAACGGTGAGAGTGAAAAGCTCACTCGATCGCTGGGATGCTACGCGGGCCAGGATCCAAGGAACGACGCGCGATCCCGCGAAGAGGATGATCGCGACGAGTGCGGCCAGCTTGGTAACGGCCCACGCGAGCGCCTTCAGCGCATCGACGCCCTGCGCAGGAGCGGCGCTGGAGTCGCCGGTCGAGAAGACCGGAACCATGACGAGCACAAGCACAGTCAGAATGTCTTCTACGATCAACCACCCGACCGCGACATGGCCGTGGCTTGAATTGAGCATTCCCTTGTCGATGAGCACGCGGAGCAACACCACGGTGCTTGCGACGGCCATCGCCATTCCCAAGACCAGACCCGACTTGAAAGGCCAGTCCATGAAGTGCAGGATGGCGCAGGTGGCGAGGGTTGCGATCAGGCTCTGGCCGATCGCGCCGGGGATGGCGACTGCCTTGACTGCCCAGAGATCCTTGAGGTGGAAGTGCATGCCCACGCCGAACATGAGGAGGATGACTCCGACCTCCGCCAACTGCTGGGCGAGCGCGACGTCGCCTGTGAATCCGGGTGTGTGCGGACCAATGGCGACGCCGGCAAGAAGATAGCCGACGATCGGGGACAGGCCGAGCCGATGTGTGAGCAGGCCCAACAGCCACGCCGCGGCAAAGCCGGCGGCGATGGTGGTCAGGAGCGGCAAGTGCTGAGCGGCGCCCAGCGCGAGACATGCGGCGTCAACGATGTGCATGGCGGATTCTAACGGCAGGGAGATCGGGAGAGCTGCGCACTACGCTTTCTCATGCTCCGCATCGCCGTGCGAATGCTCCTGGGAGACCCCACCAAGTGGATGGGAGTGGTCTTCGGAGTGCTGGTGTGCACGTTTCTCATCACGCACATGCTCAGCATGTTTCACGGCATGATGGAGCGCAGCTATGCGCTGGTGACCGACATCCCGCAGGCCGACGTCTGGGTCATGGACGCCGCGGTGCAGTACGCCGACGAACCGATCGCGATGCCCGAGACGGCCCTGGATCGCGTCCGCGGGATCGAGGGCGTCGCCTGGGCGGTGCCGCTGCACACCGCGACGCTCCGGGCACGCCTGTCGAGCGGCGCGTTCCAGCCCGTGCTGCTCATCGGCGTGGACGACGCGACGTTGCTGGGCGCGCCGGAGCACATCATCGACAACAGCGCGTGGGTGCTGCGGCGGCACGAGATGGCGATCGTGGACCACACCAGCGCGGGGACGCTTCTGCGCATGCCGATCGCGCCGCGCGAGGAGAGGCCGGGCTTTCAGGAGCTTGATCTGTCGGGGCCGACGCGCCCGCTGCGGGTCGGCGATGAACTGCAGATCAACGATCATCGGGTGGTGGTGGGGGCGTTCGCCGACCTGGGCACGAGATTCCTGTCTAAGCCGATCGTGTACACGACGTACTCGCGCGCGGTGGCGATCCATCCGAAAGAGCGGAACCTGCTGTCGTTCGTGCTGGTGAAGGCCGCGGCGGGAGGGGATGCGGCGGGTCTGGCGCGCCGGATTACAAGGCTGACGGGCCTGCGGGCGCGCACGGCAGGTGAGTTCTGCGACGACACCTACTGGTACTACGTCGAGACGACCGGCGTCGTGAAACGGATCGCGATGATCGTGGGGATCGGCGTGGTGACGGGCGTCGCTGTGAGCGCGCTGTTGCTGTATCTATTCACGAACGAGAACCTGCGGTACTACGCCGTGCTCAAGGCGCTGGGCGCATCGAACTGGCTGGTCCTGCTCATGGTCACGACGCAGGCGGCGCTGGCGGGCTCGACGGGGTATGGGCTGGGGATCGGGCTTTCGTCGGCGATCGGAACGATCGCCAAGTCGGACGCCATGCCGTATCGCCTCATGGCGTCGACGATGGTGTTCGCGGCGTGCGCGGTGCTGCTGGTGGGCGTGGTGTCGGCGACGCTGAGCGCGCGGAAGGTCGTGAAGCTCGAGCCGGCGATGGTGTTCAAGTAGAAAGAAGTCACGGAGGCTCGGAGTCACGGGCTTACGAAGGCACGAAGAGGAGACATGCTCTTCGTTGGACTTCCGCGATGGTCGCCGGTGCCGCCCTGCTACCGATCGTCTTCGATCGACCGCTCGCGCCAGCGTATGACCCTGACGGTGGGTTTGGCGTTCTGGGATTCGACGGCCCCGAAGTCGGGGAGCGCGGCTCCTGAGTTGCTCGGGTCATAGGGGCGAGCCCGTGCGAAGAAGTCATAGGGGTACGCGCCCGTCGCGGGCCCGGCGTTGATGGCGGGCGACCCGGCCGCGGGCATGAAGTTCATGTGCGTTACGTCGGCGAACGTCGGCACCTGGTCGGTGATGATCCCGGACTCGGTGCGAGCGCTGAAATCCCAGTAATTGAGTGCGGATTGCTCCATGTGCCCGTTGATCGTGCCGCGCTGTGTGTAGATGTAGGAGCCGTAGTAGACGTCGGCGGCGAGGTTGTTGATCACGTTGGTCGTCGCGGTGGTGCCATAGTCGTAGACGTACAGCCCGTACATGCTGGCGGCGACGGTGTTGGAGTTGAGTTCCATGGAGAATCGCGCGGAGGAGGAGCCGGAATAGACATAGGAATAGATGGGCAGATAACAATCAGAGACGATGTTGTTGGTGATGTTGATCGTCGAGGTGATGGCGGAACTGCTGTAGGCCATCGCGATGATGCCATAGGGATAGCCCGACCCGCCGGAGGACATGCGTGACCAGTTGAAGGAGCCATCGGCCATGCCGTTGCGTCGGTAGCTTGACCCGGGCATGGCGAGGAAGTTCCCGCGGATGGTGATATCGCCGCCGGTGGAGTTGTAGATGTAGGTGCAGTGTCCGGTGGTGAGGTCGCGCTCGAAGTCGTTCTCGATGAGGGAGAGCGAGGGGCAGTCGGTGGCGTACACGCCGTACCACGCGGGCGGGCGGATGACACAGCGCTCGAAGGTCAGGCGCGACGAGCCGGTCAGATACAGGTTGTAGTTGGAGCCGCCGCGGAAGATGAGATTTCGGAAGGACCAGTCGGTGCGTGACTGGACCTGCAGAGGGGTCGTGCCCGTGCCGGGGTTGATAATGACGTCGCCGGCGGGGTCGTTGGTGTAGCGGCCGGCGGTGTCGCCGAAGATGACGTTGGGACGCCCGGTCGCGCCGCTGCGGGTGCGGCGGGCGGATGTGATCTGTACTCCTTCGGCGTAGGTGCCAGGTCCGACGTAGATCACATGCTCGCCCGAGGCGTCGTTGACGGCGTCGACGGCCTTCTGGATCGTCCGGAACGCCGCGACGGGCGTATCTCCGCGGTTGGTGTCATTGCCCGTGGAGCGGACGAACCACGCCCTGCGTGCCGTGGGATCCGGCGTGCTCGACGCGGGACGAACGGGGCGAGTGACACCGACCTGGGCGAGGGCGGGCGTGGCAAGCATGAGAGAGGCGAGCAGGGCGGCGTTGATCAGGCGAGAGAATCGAGCGGTCATCGTCAGACTCCGGACAGCGAGATGGTCGGCGAGAGCGGATATCGGCCGGGCCGCGGGTTTCATTCGTCTTGCTCCAAAGAACGTTCGCGCCAGCGGACGACGCGGATGGACTTGCCATTGCTCCCGAAGGCGGTGGCGGGGATGACCTCCTCGTAGACGGCCGAGGGCGCCTGCCATGTGAGCACGAGCCCCTGCGAGTAGTAGACTTCCATGTATTGCACTTCGAGGCGGTGTTTTCCGGCGGTGAGTTCGATGGTGCCGGGCGTGAAGCGGAAGGAGTGGTTGGCGTCGTCGTTGATGATCGTCGTGCCGTCGATGATGAGGCGTGCGCCGGCGTCGCTTCCCAGCTTGAAGTTCCAGGTGCCGGCCTCGGGGATGTTGATGATGCCGGTGAACTTGGCGGCGAAGTAGTTGGTGGGTCCGCCGGTGTAGAAGGCGTTGTTGGTGAGTCGCCAGGCGATGTGGTCGACGCGGTTGGTGACGGGGCCGGCGGATGAGAGCGTGGAAGGGCTTGTGGCGGTCCAATTGACACCATCGAGGTACGACGTGTTGTGTGTCACCCAGGTCGCCGCGAGTCCGCCGCGCCCTGCCGCCGGCCCGCCGGGAGATTCGAGCGGCAGTGTCGAGAACGCGGAGGACGGGATCACTTCCTCGTGCGGCGCGCCCGGCGCTTGCCAGGTGACGAAGAGCCCCTGCGAGTAGTAGATGTCCATGTAGCGGACCTCGAAGCGGTGCTTGCCGGCGGCGAGGACCTTCTGGCCGGCGGTGAAGCGGAAGGAGTGGTTGGCGTCGTCGTTGACGACGAGCTCATCGTCGATGAAGAGGCGTGCGCCGGCGTCGCTGCCGAGCTTGAAGGTCCACTGGCCGCTGGTGGGGATGTCGATCTCTCCGAGGAAGCGGGCGGCGAAGTAGTCGGTCGGCCCGCCGGAATAGAACGCGTTGTTGGTGATGCGCCAGTTGAGCTTGGGGACGGTGCTGGTGGTGTCGTATGCGAGCCAGTCGACCTCGCCGAGCCTGGTCGCGTGGCTGGTGCCGCTGGACCAATAGGCGCGGAGCGCACCGCCGCCCGCGTCGGCGGCGGGCTCGTCGGGATCGGGGAGGAAGGCGCTGGTGGGGACGACCTCTTCCGCGGTTCCGGGGCCTTGCCAGGTCAGCACGAGCCCTTGCGAGTAGTAGATTTCGAGGTATCGGATCTCGATGCGGACCTCGCCCTCGGGGAGGGTGATCGAGCCGCCCGTGAAGCGGAAGGAGTGGTTGGCGTCGTCGTTGACGACGAGCTGGTCGTTGATGAAGAGGCGCGCGCCCGCGTCGCTGCCGAGGCGGAAGGTCCACGCGCCCGCGGCGGGAACCCTGATCTTGCCGACGAGGCGCAGGGCGAAATAGTCGGTCGGACCGCCGGAGTAGAAGGCGCTGTTCGTGATGCCCCACGAGACTTTGGTCTCGGTGCTGACGGTGTCGTAGGTGGACCAGTCGACCTCGCCGAGCTTCGTGGCGTGGCTCACGCCGCTGGACCAGTACGCGCGGAGCCCCTGCCCGTCGGCGCCCGGAACATACGCGAGCGGGTCGAACGCACTGGCGGGGATGACCTCCTCGAACGCGGCCGAGGGCGCTTTCCAGGTGCAGACGAGCCCTTGCGAGTAGTAGATTTCGAGGTAACGCACCTCAAAGGTGTGAACGCCCGCGGCCAGTGCGATCGTGCCCTGCGTGAACCGGAACGAGTGATTCGCGTCGTCGTTCACGACCGTCGTGCCGTCGATGATGAGACGCGCCCCGGCGTCGCAGCCCAGCTTGAACGTCCAAGTTCCGGTCTCGGGGGTCGTGATCTCGCCCATCAGGCGCACGGCGAAGTAGTCCGTCGGTCCGCCGGAATAGAACGCGCTGTTGGTGATGCGCCAGCTGATCTTTGGGACGGTGGTCGCGGTGTCGTACCTGGTCCAGTCGACCTGGCCGAGGGTCGTTGCGTGCGAGACGGCGTTGGACCAGTAGGCGTTCAGGCCGTCGCCCGTGTCGCCGGGCGCCTCGACCGCCGCGGGCGTGAAGGCCGAGGACGGGATGACCTCTTCGTACGACGCGCTGGGCGCCTTCCAGGTGCAGACGAGCCCCTGCGAGTAGTAGATTTCGAGGTAGCGCACCTCGAAGGTGTGGGTGCCCGCGGAGAGCGAGATCGTGCCCTGGGTGAAGCGGAACGAGTGATTCGCGTCGTCGTTGACGATGAGCTGCCCGTCGATGAACAGGCGAGCGCCGGCGTCGCTCCCGAGCTTGAACGTCCATGTGCCGCTCTCGGGGATCTCGATGCTGGCCTTGAGCTTGACGGCGAAGTAATCGGTCGGGCCGCCGGCGTAGAAGGCGCTGGTCGTGATGGGCCAGGAGACGCTGGTCTCGATGGTGGTGGTGTCGTAGGTGGTCCAGTCGACCTCGCCGAGCTTGGTGGCGTGGGAGACGGCGTTGGACCAGTACGCGCGCAGGCCGTGCCCGGGGTCGGTGACGCTTGCCTCGGCGGGGTCGTGGCGGAAGGCGCTGGCGGGGACGGTGGTCGCGGCGGTGATGCCGGGGCCTTGCCAGTCGAGCACGAGCCCCTGGGAGTAATAGATTTCGAGGTAGCGGACTTCGATCGTGTGGCGGCCGGCGGTGAGCGTGACCGAGCCGGTTCGACGGCGAAAGCTGTGATTGGCGTCGTCGTTGACGATGAGCTGCCCGTCGATGAAGAGGCGCGCCCCGGCGTCGCTGGAGAGTCCGAAGGTCCAGGTGCCGTCTTCAGGAACTTCGATTTTGCCGATGAGTTGCAGGGCGAAATAGTCGGTCGGCCCGCCGGTGTAGAACTCGGCGGTAGTCGTGGGCCAGTTGATCTGCGTCTCGACCGTGACATTCGTGTACTTGGACCAGTCGACCTGGCCGAGGTTGGTGGCGTGCGAAACACCTCCGGACCAAAACGCCAGCAGCCCCGGCTGCGTGGTGTCCTCGGGCGTCGAGGGCTCGGGCTGCGCCCTCACCCCCGAGACCGGCGCGACAAGGCAGAGCAGCAGCGAGGCCAGCATGGAGAGCCAGCCCGGAATTGAGCGCGGCGCCGCGCAACGTGCCCCCGATATGACACCGGGCGAGCGCGGCGAAGCCACAAGGCAAGATCGTGTTTGATGCATGTCTTAAGGCTCCGACGCGAGTGCCCGGTGCGGGCGCGGCCGGGGCGCACCGCGCGCCCCGCCGCTCGATGGATATCGACACAAACGCGGGCCGGATGGAGGAAGCCTCGCGCCCGATAACGCGGCGCGCTATCGTCTTTCGTGCCGCCTTCAAGCGACCTCATCGTGGGGATTGACCTGGGAACCACCAACAGCCTGGTGGCGTGGTCCGATGGGACAGGCGCGCGTGTGCTCGCCGCGCCTGGCGAGCGTGCGCTCGTGCCCAGCGTGGTCCGCTATGACGACCTCGGGGACGTGGTCGCGGTGGGGGATTCCGCCCGCGCGGGCGAGCCCGACCCCAAGCGCGTGATCTGGAGCGTGAAGCGCCTCATGGGCCGCTCCCGCGCCGACGCGTCCCCGGACGCCGCATTCCTTCCATACGACATCGTCGAAGGCCCCTATCAGACGGCACGCGTCTCTATGCCCCGAGCCGACGGCGGCGCGACCATCGTCACGCCGCAGGAAGTCAGCGCCGCGATCCTGCGCGAATTGCGCACCCGCGCTGAGCGAGTGCTGGGCGTGCCCGTGCAGCGTGCCGTCATCACGGTCCCGGCGTACTTCGACGACGCCCAGAGACAGGCGACCCGCGACGCCGGCCGACTCGCAGGGCTTGACGTCGTCCGCATCGTCCCCGAGCCCACCGCGGCGGCGCTGGCCTACGGCCTCGGTCTCGAGCGCGAGAGGCAGCGCAACATGCCGCCCGAGCAGGTTGTCGCGGTTTATGACCTTGGCGGCGGGACCTTCGACGTCTCCATCCTGCGCATCACGCGTACACCCGGCGCGCCCGCCGTGTTCGATGTGCTCGCGACCAGCGGCGATACGCACCTGGGCGGCGACGACGTCGATCGCATGATCGTCGAGCACGCGACGAGGTCGGTTGCGCGAGATCTGACGCCCCTGGAGCGCGACCGCCTGACGCGCGAGGCCGAACGCGTGAAGTGCCGGCTCTCGGAGTTCGATCAGGCCGAGATGAGTCTGGATCTCTCCGACGGCCCGCGCCGCACGAGCCTCACTCGCGCGGAGCTTGAAGCGATGATCGCCCCGTGGGTCGAGCGAACGATCGCGTGCTGCCGACGCGCGATCGAAGACGCTTCCCGCAAGGCCGGGATGGACGTGTCGAAGTCGCTCGACGCCGTCATCATGGTCGGCGGATCAACACGCGTGCCCATGGTTCGTCGGCGTGTCGGCGAGGTGATGGGCCTTGAGCCATACACCGCGATCGATCCCGACCAGGTCGTCGCGCTCGGCGCGGCGGTGCAGGCCTCGGTGCTCGCCGGCAAGAGTAAGGACTCGCTCCTGCTCGACGTGATCCCGCTCTCGCTGGGGATTGAGACCGCGGGTGGCGCGGTCGCTAAGCTCGTGATGCGCAACTCGACCGTGCCCACGCGCGCCAAGGAGATGTTCTCGACCAGCGTGGACGGCCAGACCTCGATCAAGCTGCACGTGCTCCAGGGTGAACGCGAGATGGCGGCGGATTGCCGCAGCCTCGGCGTCTTCCACCTCCGCGGCATCCCGCCCATGCCCGCCGGTATTCCCCAGCTCGAGGTCGAGTTCCTGGTCGATTCCAACGGCGTGCTCAACGTCAGCGCCCACGAACGCCGCTCGGGCAAGCGAGCGGCCCTGCAGATCGTGCCCAACCACGGCCTGACCCGCGAGGAAGTCGCCCGCATCGAACGCGACTCCATCGAGCACGCCCGCGAGGATATGGCCCGCCACCACGTGGTCGACCTCATCACCAACAGCCAGCTCGACCTGAAATGGATCGGCGAACGATTCGCACGCTACGCCTCGAAGCTCGAAGAGCCCGATCGCGAGGCCCTCGAATCGCGCCTCAGCACGCTGCGCGACATGGTTGATCGCGCCAAGTCCGATTGGAAGAGCGTCAACCCGAGCGAGTTCCAGCACGCCAAGGAAGACCTCGATCGCGCCAGCATCCGCCTGCAGGAGATCGGCATCGCCGAGTCATTGCGGAGCGAGAGGGCCTGAGCCATCGCGACGGTATCGGCTCGCCGCCGCTCGGAGCCGGGGCGAGTGAAGATCGAGTGTGGAGAGCACGCCGGCGTTCATGCACGCCGCGCCGCCCGGGTTCATGCTCGGCGCTCGAAGAGGTAGTGCGAGACAATCCATTCGCGTCCGTTGTTGTAGTTCCACAGCTCGGCGCAGGCGATGAAGAAAGTGCGCCAGCGGTGCAGCCATCGGATCGCGTTCTCGCGCCCGTAGGTGGCGACCAGAATGGGAAGAGCCCGGGCGCGATTGCGGTCGAGGTTGGCGAGCCAGGCGTCGGAGGTGCGCCCGTAGTGCGTGCCGTCGACTCGCCAATGGTCGAGCAGGCGCAGATGGTCCTGAAAATAGAGCAGCAGATGGTCGGAGGGCATGATGCCCCCGGTGAAAAAGTGGCGGCCCATCCAGTCGTGGTCGCCGTCGGTCTCGAAGGGGTACGCGGCCTCCCGATGCGCGAAGATGTGGACGAAGAAGCGACCGCCGGGCGCCAGCCAGGACGCGACGCGCTCGAACAACACCCGGTAGTTTCGCATGTGTTCAAGCATCTCGACCGACACGATGCGGTCGAACGTCTCGGCGGGCTCGAACTCGCGCATGTCGCGGGTGATGACGCGGAGGTTGGAAAAGCCGCGATCTCGCGCGACGCCCTCGATGTACGCGCGCTGCGTCGCGGAGTTCGACACCGCCAAGATGGTGGAGTTCGGGAATCGCTCGCAAAGCCAGAGCGAAAGCGAGCCCCATCCACATCCCATGTCGAGGACGCGCTGCCCGTCGCGCAGGTCCGCGCGCTCCGCGTAGAGCGCGAGCATCGCCTCCTCGGCCCCGTCGAGCGAGTTCACGCCGGGCGCGTAATAGCCCGAGCTGTACTTCAGACGCCTTCCAAGGCAGAGCCGGAAAAACTCTGTGGGCAGCTCGTAGTGCTGCTCGTTGGCCTCCTTGGTGTGAACCGCCACCGGGCTCCGCCGGAGTTCATCCAGCAGCGCGCGGAAGCGGGCGTGCATCGCCTCGACCCCGCCCGAATACTCATCGCGCAGGCGCTGGGCGAGCAAGCGTCGCACCCCGAGCCGCGTGAGAAAGGTCGGGAGCAGGCCTCGCTCGAGGAGGTGGATGCCAAGTGACGTGAGATTCATGGTGCGTGCCCCCACGAGTCGGGGTTGGGCTGCTCGAGAGCCATTGGTTCGGGCCTTGGAACCCAGGGAAAGAAAGCATTGGTCGACCGCTGATAGCGCCGGTAATCCTCGCCGCGCGAGCGAAGTGCTCGCGCTTCCGTCGGTGGGATGCCTGTGACCTT
This sequence comes from Phycisphaerales bacterium, assembly GCA_013360695.1. Classification (GTDB taxonomy): domain Bacteria; phylum Planctomycetota; class Phycisphaerae; order Phycisphaerales; family UBA1924; genus JABWBC01. The sequence goes on along the minus strand of JABWBC010000034.1, from coordinate 15,970 downwards.
CGTGATGAGGAGAAGCATGAAAAGCGGCGCCAGCCACGCAAGCCAACCGAGCGGCGCCGCCGACGCCACGCCGGCGAATGCACACCACATCAACCACTCGAAGAAGTAGTTGGGATGTCGTGAGTATCTCCACAAGCCCGCGCGGCTGGTTCGACCGCGATTCGAGGGGAGGCGGCGCCACGCCGCCAACTGGCGATCGGCGAGCGACTCGCCGAGCAGCGCGACAAGCCAGATCGCCGCGGAGGCGAAGTCGAGCGTGCGGAGTGGAGCGTCGCTGAACGCCGCCATGGCAAAGGGCGCGGATAGGACCGCGGCGAGCAGGCCCTGGGCCTGGAAAAAGACGAAGAAATTACGGTTCGCGCGGTCACCCCACGACGCGCGGAGTTCTTGGTAACGCCCGTCCTCGTGCGACGCCCGGAGCACGCGGTCAAGCAGCAGATACGCCGACAATCGAAGGCCCCAGAAGCCTCCCATGACGCCGATCTGGACGCGCCGCTCAGGCGCGCCGTCTCCCAAGGCCGCATATACGATCGCGAGTGTGCCGAGCAAGCCGGCCCAGGCCACATCAACGATGCTCGCATCTCGTTTCGCGGTCGCGTAGACCCACAACGTCCCCATCGCGATGATGCAGAACGCCAGGCCCAGCGCGAGCGCGAGCCAGAAGTGCTCCGTGTTCATGGCGAGCTCTTCCGGGACCGGTGTTCGATCAGGGGCGGGTGCGTCCGAAGTGCCGCGAGCGGCGAAGTGGCATGGGGGCCTGCGCGGGCGCCTGCGCCGGAGGGCCGCCGTCGGTGAACGAACCCGACGCGGTCCTCGCCGCGGCGTGACAAGGCTCGATCGCCAGATCGCGGGTCCAAGGCCGAGCATGGAGAAGCAAGGATGGGCATGGGAACAAAGGTGTACGCGGCGTTCTTCGCCATTCTCTCGGTTCTGCTCGTGGCCTTGATCGTGCGGGCTTCGCTCGAAAAGCACGTCATCGAGATCTTCAAGGTCATGCTCGGTGAGCGATGGGGCGTTGTCACGCTGATCGATCTGTACGCCGGATTCCTGATCGCCGGAACATGGATCTGCGTGGTCGAACGCCGCCCATGGCGCGCGATCCCGTGGCTGGTCGCGATGTTCTTCTTCGGCAATCTCGCGACGGCCGGATACGTCGTGTTCCGAGCGAGGCGCGCCCGATCGATCCGTGACATCTTCATCCCCGCGCCTCCGTCGCCCTCGCGCTGACCGGCTCCGGCGTCACGGGCAACGATCCCGACCGGCGCCCGCAGCGCGGTGAACAACGAGCCGCGATCAGCACGACCAGCGGCGTGAGCAACGCCCACTCGGCCGAAAGGACGGCGAGCGACCAGCTCGCGTGCGGAAGGGTCACCGCGCCGAGCCTCTCCCCCGCCATGTACGCGGCGGGCCCGCCGAGGGCGCCGAAGAGGGCCGCGACCAAGATCCTCCGACGGCGCAGGTTTGTGAGCCAAGCCATGGAAGAGTTGAGCGTGGTGGCGAAGCACGCCCACAATGAAGCGAACCACGCCGCCGTGGTCATCATGCCAAACGACCCGTGGCGCATCTCCACGACGCCCGCCAGCACGAGCCCCACATCGATGGCCAGGCCCAAGAGGACGACGCGGAACACCATGCCCAGCTCCGCGCGGCGCGATGGTGAAAGCGCGGCATGGACCGCCAGAGCCGCGAGCGCCGCCACGGGCGCCGCCCACCACCAGCCTCGAGCCGCCCCGAGCACACAAGCGAACCACGCACCTTGAAACGCCGTGAAATTGATAAACTTGCGGGCAGCGCTCGGGCCTGAACGGACGACGGAACCGGGCGGCGTGGTGAGCACCGCCGAAGTCCCACTCGACGTCAAGTGCCCCGCCGCGGCGGAGTTGGCGCTGCGATCAATCACGACAGCCCACCCAGGATCGGCGCCGGGCGTGCTTCGGGTTTGGCCAGCACGAGTTGCGATACGCCGATGTGCCGCTCCGCGAACGCGCCCTCGCAATACGCCAGATAGAACTCCCACATTCGGCAGAACGTCTCGTCGAAGCCCATGGCTTGCGAAGCTTCCAGCCGAGCCATGAACGCGTCTCGCCAGCAGCGAAGCGTGCGGGCGTAGTGCGGGCCGAAGTCCTCGGCGTGGGTCATGCGCAGATCGCCGGCGCGCGCCAGCGAGCCTTGAATCGCGCCAAGCGAGGGGATAAACGAGCCCGGAAAGATGTGCTTCTGGATGAAGTCGACGTTTCGCAAAGCCCGCTCGTAGTCACGATCTCCGATCGTGATCGCCTGAAGAGCCATCAGGCCGTCGGGCTTCAGCAGCGAAGCGCAGGCGCGGAAATAGGCGTCGAGGAACTGATGGCCCACGGCCTCGATCATCTCGATCGAGACGAGCCGGTCGAACGAGCCGCGAAGCTCGCGATAGTCCTGCTCGAGCACCGTAACGAGCCCGTCGAGTCCGCAGGCTTCGATCCGCGCGCGCGCCATCCGCGCCTGTTCGCGAGAAATCGTCGTGGTCGTGACGCGGCAGCCGTAGTTGGTCGCGGCGTGGATCGCAAAGCCGCCCCAGCCCGTGCCGATCTCGAGCACATGATGCTCGGGGCCAAGCCCGAGCTTTCGGCAGATGCGATCGAGCTTGGCGGCCTGCGCCTCCCCGAGCGTCATGTCGGGGCGCTCGAAGATCGCGCCGGAGTACATCATCGAAGGGTCGAGGAACAACAAAAAAAACTCGTTGCCCAGGTCATAGTGCGCCGCGATGTTGCGGCGCGAGCCGTCGCGCGTGTTCCGCTCGAGCCAGTGCACCACGCGATGGAGGGGAACGAGCAGGCGGCTCGCGCCGGAATCCATGGCGCGCATCGCATCGCGATTGAGCACGAACAGACGGATCAGGTCCGCGAGTGTGTCGCAGCGCCACCAACCCTGCATGTACGCTTCGCCCGCGCCCAGCGTGCCGTCGAGCGCGCAGGCGGTGTAGAAGCGTGGATCGGTGATCTCAACGACGGCCGAGGGCGCTCCGGTGGCGGTCGCGGGTTCACCGAAAGAGATGACGCCCCCCGCGTCGCGGATCGTGAGTGTGCCCGTGCGAAACCGCGCGAGCGCCGAATGAAGCGTGCGGCGCGCGGCGCGATCGATCCAGCGAGCGGGGCGTGTCGCCGGCCCGCGCTCGCAACGAAGTTGATCTGTCGAGGGAATGCTCGTCATCTGCATCGAAGGCACGTTCAAAGGCGCGGAAAGCGGCGCGGACCAGGGTACGACGCTTCTTCGCGTCCGGGCCGCCGGCGGATTCAGCTCGCGTGCTCGCGGGCCGCGGGCGGGTCGGGAGTCGGGCGTTCGCCGCCGCCAGGATGCGGGAAGAACGGCACTCGCTTCAGCTTTAGGAGCAGGGCGTTCCAGTAAATGCCCGCGGCCACGCCCAGCGTCATCGCCGGATACTGCACCAGCACGCGCGCCAGCGAGGCGCCGCTGATTTCGGTGCGACGCAGCGAAAGGGAGGCGTCAAACATCGCGCGCCGCCCGGGCCCGACCCGCACACCCCCGCCCGTTCCGAGCCGGGTGTCGCCTGCAATCGAAGAACTCTCCATATGGACCATGAGTCGATCGTCAGGCGTCGTGAAGCGCCAGTGGTAGCGCTGCGCCATCGGCATGAACGGCGAGACGTGAAACTCCTTGTCGAACTCGAAAGCATCGAGTGCCGAAAGTCCCCCGCGCGCGTCGAGCACGTAGCGGTGCCGCTCCTTCCACGGGGTGTTGGTGATCTCGGCGACGACGGCATCGACGCGATCTCCCCCGGCATCGAAGCAGTAGTAGAACGAGACGGGATTGAACGAGTACCCGAACTGACGCAGGTGCGTGAGAAGGCGGATCGGACCTTCCGGACGCCGACCAAGCCGCGAAACGACGCAGTCTCGCACCGCGGTATCCAGATCGGTTGCGGCGTGGCCCAGGTAGTCCGCGCGACGGAACCACGCGACGTTGAATCGACGAGCCGACCACAGCCAACGCCCACGGAAAAGCGTGTGAAGTTCGGCGAGGTCCAGATACATCATGTAGAGCGGCACGCGAAACTCGTGACGCACGGGCTCGAAGCGTCGATGCCGCACATGCCCTTCATAGATCGCGCTGGCCGGGGGCGCGGGGATGGCCCACGCCGACGTGCCCTCCGGCACACGCGTGGGCGAATGTGATCTCGTCACCGCGGAAATCACAGTGATTCCCCGAAGTAGCGACACGCGGTCAGCGCGCTGTTCACGCCGTCCTCATGAAACCCGTTGCCCCAGTACGCGCCCGCATAATGCGTGCGGTTCTTTCCGCTGATCTCCCCGTACCGCGCCTGGGCGGCGACGCCCCGCGCGCTGAACTCGGGGTGGTGATACACCAGCCGCCGGATGACCTTGGCCGGATCGATGTGGTCGCCTCGGTTGAGCGTCACGAGGAAACGCGTGGGTGTTGGCAGCCCCTGCAGCGCGGTGAGGTCGTAGGTGACCGCGACCGGAGCTTCGAGCGAATCCGGCACATGGTAGTTCCAGCCCGCCCACGCCAGCCGGCGCCGAGGAAGCAGCGACGTGTCCGTGTGAAGCACCGCGAGGTTCTCCTGGTACGGGATCGCGCCCAGGAGTTCCCGCTCCTGGGGCGTGGGATCGGCGAGCAGCGCCAGCGCCTCGTCGCTGTGGCACGCGAGCACGACGTGGTCAAAGGTCTCGCTTCCCAGGTCGCTCGAGACCAGCACATGATCCGCCGAACGCGCGACGCGGCGCACCGGCGCGTTGAGCCGGACCCGCCCCGCGAAGGGCTCGAGGAGCTTGTGCGCATAGGTCATCGATCCCCCGACGATGGTGCGCCAGACGGGGCGGTCGTTCACCGACAGCATCCCGTGATTCCTGAAGAATCGGACGAAGAATCGCATCGGGAATTCGAGAATGACGCGCTGGGGCGCCGACCAGATCGCCGCGGCCATGGGCACGATGTAGTGGTCGATGAACCGACGCGAGTATCGCCCGTCCTCGAGATACCGGCCCAGCTGCAGACCCGGCGATTCTTCCGCGGCCGGGACGGCGTCGCGATTGAAGCGAAGGATGTCGGTCAGCATCCGATAGAAGCCCGGACGCAGCAGGTTCGAGCGCTGCGCGAACAGGCTGTTGAGCGTCGTGCCGTTGTACTCAAGGCCGGAGCGATCGCAGCGCACGCTGAAGCTCATCGTGGAGTTCCGCCAGGGCACACCGAGCCGCTCGATGAGCCGGACGAAGTTCGGGTACGTGCGGTCGTTGAAGACAATGAAGCCAGTGTCAACGGGGATGGTCCGCCCGTGATCGTCGCATTCGATGGTGTTGGTGTGCCCGCCGACGCGCCCTTGGGCCTCGAATATGTGGATGTCGTGCCGGCGCGCGAGAAGATGCGCCGCGGTCATGCCGGCGATGCCCGTGCCCACGATCGCGATCTTCATTCCCACCAAGAGTCCCGCCGTGAATTGATGTCGTGAGCGCTCAGGCCGCCGATCGCGTGGTGTCCGCCGGTCCGGGGCCAACGCCCTTCCGTCCGGCGTGCTCATACACCCGGGCCGGCACGGGGCGAAGGTCCGAGATCAGCCGGAGCTTGCCCATCACCCAGAGCACGTAATACGTCGCGTCGATCTCCCACCAGTAGAAGCCCTGCCTCACGGAGCCGGGGTTGAAATGGTGGTTGTTGTGCCACCCTTCGCCGAGCGTCAGGAGGGCGAGCCAGAAGTTGTTCCGGCTGCTGTCGCCGGTCTCAAACCGCCGGCTCCCCACCAGGTGCGAGAGTGAGTTGATCGTGTACGTCGCGTGATACACCAGCACCGTCGAGATGAAAAACCCCCACACGAGCATCTGCCACGCGCCCGTCCCAAGCTCAGGCGCCACGATCTCCAGGAGCCAGCCCAGCCCAAAGAGCGCCCAGGCAAGCAGGAACGGCACGAGAATGTCGAACCGATCAAGAAACCGCAGCTCCGGGAACTTCGCCAGGTCGGGCACCGCCTTGGCGTTGGTCGCAAACGCCGCCCGCGACGTGAACCATCCCATGTGGCTCCACAGCACCCCGTGCGTGTGCGGAGAATGCACGTCCTCGTCCGTGTCCGAGTGGCGATGGTGATGCCGGTGCTGCGCCGCCCACCACAAGGGCCCGCGCTGCACCGCCGTATTCCCCAGAATCGCGAACAGGAACTGCATCGCCCGGGAAGCCCTGAACGTCCGGTGAGAGAAATAGCGGTGATAGAACGCCGTGATCGCGAACATCCGGAGCAGGTACAGCCCCGCGGCCACCGCCATCGCGATCCAGCTCCACCCCACCCAGATCACACCCAGGCACGCGCCGTGCATCAGAATGAACGGGGCGAGGCGACTCCACTCGGGCTTGTGCGGGTCGACCGGTGCGGCATCGTCCGGCACCGAGGTGTCGAACCAGCGAGCGATGGCCGCGAAAGCACCCCCGCGGGCCACAACTTCGTTCTTGGATTGAGACACGGGGGTTGCTCGCCTGAAACAGTCTTGGAACGGCCGCCGAGGCGGTCCACTTACACCGTGAGCCGCCAACAAACCTTCGCAGCTCGAACGGCGCGCGACCGTTCGCCGCCCCGGATTCGACGCCCCGGGCGTTCCAGATGCTCCTCGGGCGTGTCAACCGCCCGCCGAATACCAAAAAGTCACCGCGACTCCGCCCCGGGGGGCCCGGTCAGCGCGACAGCGACTGACGCATCCGCGCGTACAGCGTCGCGTCCATGCCCGCGTTCTTGGCGGCTTCGAGCATGGTGATCGCCTGCTCGTTCTTGTCGCGCGACTGCATCAGGATCGCCGCGGTCATCCACGCGTCGCGCGAGCGCCCCTGGCGCGCCCGCGAGACCACCCGCCCCGTCAGTTCGCGCAGCACGTCCTCACGCACGCCGAGCTCTTCGCTGGTCAGCGGCACATCCGAGAGCACCGGGTCCGCCTGATACGCGCGGGCGATCTGCGCGAAACCGTCGTCCCACTTGCGCGCGAGCAGCTGCGCGATGCCCAGCCGTCGCATCGCCGCCGGATCGCTCGGGTTGTCCTTCAGGTGCAGCCTGAGCGCGTCAACCGCGTCCGGGTACCGACCCAGCGACATCGCCAGCCTGGCGATCTCGTCGGGCGCGGGCGGCGGTTCGGGCGGCGCGGTCGGCTGCGACGCCTGCGACGGCTGGTAGTTCACGTCGAGCGCGGGGTCCGGCCCGTAGTAGTTATACGTGGAGCCGATGCGCACGTTTCCCCAGCTCGGGTCGTAGCCCCAATAGCGATCAAAGCCCCACGGGTACACCCCGCCACCGCAGCCGTACACGCCGCCCCAGCCCCAGCTCGAGCCCCAGTTGAAGCCCCAGTCTCCGTTGTGATAGCCGACCTGCATGGAGGGCGAACGATGGAGGCGGTTGTCGGCTCCGATCCAGTTGCGATAGGAAGCGCTGGCGATCGCGGACGAGATGCTGGCGCTCAGCTTGAACTTGTCGTCCGCGTAACTCCCGCTCACCGATACGCCGCCGGTGTCTTGGACCATGTGCGGGCGATGTCCATGCCCATTGTTGATATAGATGGGCCCCGGCACGACGACGATCGGCGGCCTGGGATTCGGATCAACCGGCGCGGGCGGGCGCACCGGCTGGGGGCCGACGCTGATCGCCGGCACCCGCTTCCAAATGTCCTTTCCCGACGTGCCCGGAAGGCCCGCCCCACTCCGGGGGAGCATCTTCGATCGCCCCGGACCCGGAGTCCAGCGCACCGGCGGTGATGCGGGTTGGGGCTGCGCGGATGGCGCCTGCTTGTTGTCGTTGGTCGATTGCGCGTTCGCCACGCTGGTCAGCGCGGCAACCGCGACCATCACCGCGACCGAGCCAGCCTGTCGCCTTGCCTTGTTCACGGCTCGTCTCCTTCGCGCTTCGTCGGACCAAGCCCACTTCATTATTCCGGTCTGACCCGCCGCCCTGAGAGGAGTTCCGTCGTGCGGAGTTTATTCGGGGTTTTTCCTGATAGTATTCAGTTTGGTGTCGGGCGGCGTTCCGCCCCTCCGGGTATCGTGGGTGTTCCACGGAGGGTATCTCATGCTTTACGCTCGGCTGGCGGTGGTTTCCTTGATTCTCGCGACCTTGACCTCCGGATTGGGCGGCTGTTCTTCCCTCGGTGGGATCAAGCTGACCAGCGTGAAGGCCGAGGGCGGCGGGACGCTTCAACTCCGCCCGCGTACCAGCGCGTACGTCGCGGGCGATCGCAATTCCGCGGACGTCTATCTGACCGATCTTCCCGGCGAGGCGCTCGATCCCGCCGCGGATCTCACCGGGGTGAGCGGCCAGTTCATCCACATTCACCTCTTCCTGACGCCCAAGGCCGGAAGCACGCCCATCGACTCCACCGCGTGCTCGGCGTCGGTGCGCCATGTGGTGATCGCCGACGGGCGCATCGGCGTCTACGGCGGCGGCGGGTTCCTCAGCCCCAACACCTCGCCGGGCGATCGCGTGCTCACGGGACGATTGGGCGACGCCACCCTGCGCCTGGTTTCGGCGAGCCCGGAGTTTGGCGACCGGCTCGGGCCTTCCAAACTCGATTGCGCGTTCCGCGCGCCGCTCGACCAGCGCCTGGCCAACGCGCTGGCGGCGCGACTTGACACGATTCTCGCGAAGGCAACGCCGAGGTAATCGCCGCTCCGCGCGCCATGAGCCCATCTTCGGGTCCGCGCGGTCAGCGCGTCCGCTGGCACGGATCGCGGACGCTCACCAACCCCCATGCTCGCGCCACCAGCCACCCACGACCCGTTCGGCGTTGGCGAACATGACCTTGTCCAGCACGTCGCCGGGGAGATTCACGCCGCGGAGCATCGGCGCGTCGTCCGGCGTGAAGCGCGAAGGGTCGACCATCGCAAGATCGCTGTCGGCGATGGGCGAGGATCCCTGGTACCCGCCGCCGATCACGGCGCGCAGGGCCCAGAAACGGCTTGCGTACAGATCGAACGCGCTCTCGGGGCTGCTGGCCTGGTCCGCCTTGGGATGCGCCGGGTTGTCCTTGGCCGGCTTCAGATGATCGTCGCTGGTCACGATGTCGGTGCCAAAGAGGATGCGGTCCTGCCAGCGCGTAAAGAACTCAACCACCCGCGAGGACGGGTGTTTCGACAACTCGCGCACCACCCACTTGGTCGCCGACGTGTCGATGTGCAGGTTCGGGTGTCGAATGAGCAGGCCATCGAGGAAGTCCAGGTCTTCCGACGATCCGCCCATGTGGGCCGCGATCCACGGGCAGGTGAACCGATCGAGCATACGCTCCAGCCCGATGTATTGCTCGCGCTTGGTGCGATAGATCTTTGCGTCGCTGTACTTGGTCGCAAACCACGTGTCGGGGTCGGCGACATGGACCATGATCATCATGCCGAGCTGCTCGGCGGCCTGGGCCATCTTCACGCGCCACGGGCTGTCGATCTCGACCAGGTCCGCCCCCGACTCGCCCGGGAATAACTCGCGCAGGCGCGGCGCCGACCAGATCTTCATCATCCGCGAGCCGTGCTCGCGCGCCAGCGTCTCCATCGCGTCGATGTACCCATGGCGATGCGCGCGATTCCGGTCGGGGTCGGTCCACGTCTGGATCGCGATGAAGCGCACCGACTCGCCCATCACCTCGCGCACCGGCTTCACCAAAGGGAGCGGCGTCATCGAATACGTCAGCGAAACGCCGAACGTCCGCGCCGCGTCGGCGTACACCCTCGCGGCGTCGCGTCCCATGACGTGGGAATGGGCGTCGATGATCGGACGTGACACCCGCGGGAAAAGCGCCGCCTCCCTGCGATAATCAAGGGCCAGCTTGTTCGAAGAACCCGCGTGCCCCGTGCCCGCGGTCGAACCGGGGAGCGGCCTGGCTGATTGAGATGGAACGGAGTTCATCGCGGCGATGGTAGACGGCGGTGCCAACCAGAGTCCCCCGCGGGAGACGCTCGCCGCGCGCGTTCCCCTGCCGGACAAGCCCGTCCGGGTTGAGGGACACGCCGGCGCCCCCTCCGGCTCGCGCGCGAGCGCTCGCATCGCCTTGGCCCACGACTGGCTCTGCGGCTATCGCGGTGGGGAGGCCGTGCTCGAGCGACTCGCCCGTCTTGCGATCGAGCGATTCGCACCCTCGCCCGCCGACCACCCGCCGGTCTACACGATGTTCGATGACCGCGAGAAGATGACGCAGGCCCCGACGCTCGCGGGCCTGGCGCGGATCACGCCGCCCATCACGCGGCTTCCGGGCGCGGTGGAGTTTCGGCGCTGGCTGGTGCCCCTGTATCCGCGATTTGTTGATTCGCTCTCTTCGTCGCTCGCGCGCGATCATGCCCGCAAATCCATCGATCTGCTGGTGTCGTCGAGTTCCTGCGCGGTAAAGGGGCTCCGCGCGCCGGGCGGCGTGCCGCATGTGTGCTATTGCCACGCGCCGGCCCGCTACTTCTGGTCGCAGCGTGAGGCCTATGAAGCGGGCGGTGGACTGCGTGCCGCGGGCCTGCGAAAGTTCGGCGAGAAGTTCCGTGCATGGGACCGCGCCAGCGCCGCCAACGTCTCGACGTTCATCGCCAACTCCGCGTTCATCGCGGCCCAGATCAAGCAGTTCTTCGATCGCGACGCGCGGGTGGTTCATCCGCCGGTGCGGACGACCTTTTTCACGCCCGACGCCGCCACACCGCGCGAGAGCTTCTGGCTGGTTGTCAGCGCGCTGGAGCCATACAAGCGGGTGGACCTGGCGATCAAGGCCGCCAACGCGACCGGCCAGCGGCTGGTGATCGCGGGGAGCGGGAGCGAGTGGTCGCGGCTCCGCGCGATGGCGGGCGCGAGCGTTCGCTTTGTCGGGCGTGTGGATGACGAGGCCCTGCGCCGCCTCTATCGTCGCGCCGCCGTCCTCATCCACCCGCAGATCGAGGACTTCGGCATCGCGGCCGTCGAGGCCCAGGCGTGCGGCCTGCCGGTCGTCGCGTTCCGCGCCGGCGGCGCGCTCGAGACCGTCGTCGATGGCAAGTCGGGCGCTTTCTTCGATGAACCCACGGTCACAAGCCTGGTTGAGGCGATCGCCAGGGCGCCCAAGAGCGGGCAGGGCCTGGCCAAGGCGGGCTTGGATTGCCGCCAGAGCGCCGAGCGCTTCTCCGCCGAGCGATTCGACGCCGCCATGGAAGCGGTGCTGAACAAGGCCCTGTCGGATCGACCGAATTCTTGAACGACGCGCCCGCCGCGGCGCGATACCCTGAGGGCGCATGCGTTACGCGATGATCATGGCGGGAGGGGCGGGAACTCGCTTGTGGCCCATGAGCCGCAAGCAGCAGCCCAAGCAGCTCTTGAAGTTCATCAAGAGCGATGATGGTCGCTCGATCAGTCTTCTCGAGCTGGCGGCCCAGCGCGTCGAGGGCCTGATCGACCCTTCGCGCAGTTTCATCTGCACCTCGGAGTCCTATCGCGACGTGATCCGGCGCGACGTCCCCCAGTTCGCCGGAAAGGACGGCGACAGCCGCATCATGGGCGAGCCGATGGGGCGCGACACCGTGAACGCGGTCGGCTTCGCGGCCGCCGTCTTCCAGAAGCTGGACAAGGACGCGAGCTTCGCGGTGCTCACCGCCGACCACGTGATCGAACCGCGCGACGCCTTCCGCTCGCGGATGGAGGTCGGCTTCAAGCTCGTCGAGGAAGACCCGCGACGGCTCGTCACCTTTTCCATCACGCCGACCTATCCCGCGACCGGCTTCGGCTATGTCGAGCGCGGCACGCCCATCCGCGATGTTCCCGACGCGATGGTCGGCGGCAAGCCCATCGCCTTTCACGTCGAACGATTCGTCGAAAAGCCCGACCTCCCGCGCGCCCAGGCCTATGTCCAGTCGGGCCAGTTCGGCTGGAACAGCGGCATGTTCGTGTGGAAGGCGCGCACGTTTCTCGATGCGCTCAAGCAGTTCAAGCCCGAAAACCACGAGGGCGTGACGAAGATCGCCGAGGCCTGGGGCACCAAGCACCAGCGCGAGACGATCGAGAAGATCTATCCCACGCTCCCCAAGATCAGCGTCGACTACGCCGTCATGGAGCCCGCGTCGAAGGAACGCAACGGCAAGCTCGCGGTCTGCACCGTTCAGATGGACGTGAAGTGGCTCGACGTCGGCTCATGGCCCAGCTTCGGCGAGACGCTCTCGCCCGATCCGATGGGCAACCGCGTCTCCGGCCCGGCCCAGCCGTTGATCGTCAAGGGCAAGAACAACCTCGTCGTCTCCAGCGCCGGCGATCACACCATCGCGCTCCTGGGCTGCGACGACCTCATCGTCGTGCGCACGCCCGAGGCGACGCTGATCATGCCCCGCGCCCGCGCCGAAGAGCTCAAGGACCTGCACGCCCTCGTGGACGAGCGCCTCAAGTGATGCGGTACCTCGCGATCGATCTTGGTGAAAAGCGAACCGGCCTGGCCGCCGGCGATTCCGAAACGCGCATCGTCTCGCCCCTCACCGTGCTCGACGTGAGCATGAGTGTCGCCAACGGCCAGCTTCTGCTCGAAGGCATCGCCCGCGAAGTCGAAGCGCACCTTGGCCCCGCACGGGCCGCCGGAACCGCCGGCGCTCGCCTCGATTCCCCGGGCGAACTGGTCATCGGCCTGCCCCTGAACATGGACGGCACGGAAGGCCCGCAGGCCAAGCGCATCCGCGCCTTCGCCGAACGAGTGGCGCACCGCACCGGGCGACTGGTCCACCTGCAGGACGAACGCCTCACCAGCGCCGACGCCGACTGGTCCATGGCCCGCAGCGGCATGACCCACCAGCAGAAGAAGGAAAAACGCGACGCCCTCGCGGCCGCCGCGATCCTCCGCGAGTTTCTGGGCGGGGTGGGCGAGGCCGGCACTGGCGATGACGTTTCCTGATCGAGCACTCGATTTGGTGCAGTGGACGTCCAAGATGCAATCCTCGGCCGCACATTTTCAAGCACCATGTCGCCGCGCGAGCCTTCGCACTTTGGATGATCAATGGAATCCTGTGGCGAGTATCCCGTGCCAACGCGAGTTTGGATCGGCCGATGGACGTTGGCTGACGCGGCGTGGATCACAGCGGGGCTGTCATGGTCTTGAATGAGCCGAAGCTAACCTCCTTCAGACTGCTCCTGCGCTCGTTTCCGTACGAATGGGACATGCAAGTTGATCCCGACGCGGTCCGGCTTGAGTTTCGCCGGCCATTTCGCGCGTTGGTTCTTGTCGGAGCATCTATCGCCTTGATCAGCTTTGGCGTCGCCCTAGCCTGGGTCTTGGGAGTGCCCGTAACCACCCCGTTCCCCTTTTCCCATGTCATGCTTGGTTCGATGGGGGTATTCCTCGGCCTGCGGAGGATTTTGGTTCCGCGCATCATCGTGCTCTCCAACGCGGAGAGAGTGGCCAAGATGTCGGGCCTGGGCCTCTTCGCGACCGGCGGAGGCGTGTACAGCTTTGAACAGGTATCGCTGGAACTACGCCCGATTGTGGTCAACGCGCGTCGCTTCCTCCGCGCCAACAAGCATGGGATCATCCTGCTGCTGCGAAGTCCAAATGACGTCACCGCGATCTGCATGGCTCCATCAATGCCCGCAGTTCAGGCGTATTTAGACCGGATTCTTGCGGTGGTTGAGCTGCGATTCGAAATCCTGCGACGCTCTGCGATCGCTTCCGACCCGTGACGCTTGGCGGCACTTTCCCGCACGAGCGCATGGTGACAGACTCCGAATGCCGCCCAGACGCCGTTCTTCGTTTTCCTACGGATGGACTCGGCCGCCCCTCCGCCCGCCTTTGACGATTTCCGGTGGACTTCCGATCTGTTGGATCCGCGCATCCTTCGAACTCGGGCACGCCCCGCCGCGTCTGACTAGCATGACGCCCGAACTTCTCGTTGCCGGACCCTTTCAAGGACGACGACCATGACGCTGCTTGTGGCGAAACTGCTGGCCGGGTGGATCGCGGCCCTGGGCTCGCTCGCGCCGATCTCGATCGAGCCGCCCAAGGACGAGCCCAAGCCCGCAGTTCAGCCCGCGCCGACCCAGCCGAGCACGCCCGCCGAGAATCCTCCGCCCGCCACCGGCACCACCAAGGTCGTCCAGCCCGCCGAGACGCCCAAGCCCGGCGAGCCGCTGAAATTCGCCAGCGCCGACGCGCTCCTCACCGCGCTCGAGACCGCCGACAAGGGCATGAAGTCGCTCTCCTCGGAGATCCTCTACGACCGGCTCTTCGAGCTCGAGGGCGATCGCCAGACGCGCAAGGGCACGCTGCTCTTCCGCAACGCGAGCGTCGGCGCTGACGGCAAGCCGCTCCCGCGCGCGTTCGCGATCCGCTTCGAGTGGATGCAGGCCGGCGAGCGCCTCGAGAAGCGCGCGAACTGGTACGTCTTCGATGGTCAATGGCTCCTCGAGACCTGGCCCGACGAGAAACGCTTCAAGCGCCGCCAGCTCGTTGCGCCGGGCGAGGTCTTCGATCCGCTCAAGATCGGCGAGGGCCCGCTCCCCATCCCGATCGGCCAGAAGAAAGACGACATCCTCGCTCGCTACACCGCCGAACTCCTCGACGCCGCGGACGGCGTGGAGGACGCCACGCAGAAACAGCTGGTCGCCAGCGGCTGGCAGCTCAAGCTCATCCCGAAGAACCCGGAGAGCGACGAGTTCCGAGAAGTTCGCCTCTGGTACCGCCCTGACGCGGGCGGCCGGCTCCTGCCGCGCATGGCGCGGACCATCGTCCGCTCCGGGGATATCTCCACGGTTGTGCTGACGAGCGTGAAGCTGGACGCCGATATTCCCGAAGGCGTTCTCGACACCAAGCCCCCCCAGGGTTTCGACGGCGAGGTGGAGGAGTTCCGGCGTCCCGCGAACAAGCCCGACGCCAGGCCGGAAGCCAAGCCCGAGGCCGCACCCGGGGCGAACCCGCCCAAGGCCAGCGGCGAATAAGTCCGGGGCGAATTCCGTTCTCGCCCGAACGCGGAGACCACCAGCAGGAGCGCGAGCGTGTCAGGACGACCTTCTGTTCGGCGTCATGGATTGGCTCTCGCGCTCGGGCTGGCGCTGCTCGCGGGGCGTGCGGCGGCCCAGCACGAATCCTCGCTCCCCGAGCTCAACCCCGCGGTGCAGACGCTGCTCAAGGCGCCGTATTTGTCCGATGCCGAACGCCGCCGCCTAAAGGTCGAGCACGGCGTGTGGGAGGACGCGGACCTCGACGAGCCCGTGCTCGCGGCGCGTGCGGCCCTCCTTTCCGGGCGATACACCTCCGACGCGCTGACCAACCCCGACGCCTTGCCCGAAGATCGCGCCGAGGCGCTGCTGCGCACCGGCGAAGCCCGCCAGGCCCTCGAACTGCTCGCGGGCGCGACGTCGCTCCGCGCCCTTCGGCTCATCGCCGAAGCCGCTGAGGACCTGGGCGAAACCGCCCGCGCGACCGACGCGATCAACGCGACACGCACGCGCCTCGAAGACATCACGGCGCTCTCCGCCGACGAGATCAGCGAAGGCGTGCGCACGCTCCTCTTCGCGTCACGCCGCGGCCCGCAGGACCTCCCGGACTTCAACGCGCTCATGCAGATGCTGGGCGAGGCGCGCAAGACCAAGGACCCGCTCTCGTGGCGCATCGCGCTCTGCGAGGCCCAGCTCCTGTGGGAAAAGGACAATCCTGGTGAGGCGTTTTCGGCACTCGAGCTGGCGCTCTCGCTCAACCCCAAGGCCGCCGAGACGCTCAGCTTGCTCGTGCAGGTGACGACGGCGCAGATGGACGTGCCGTCGGTGATGGCGCGATTGGAAACGCTCGACGAACTGGCGGGCGGGAAGTCGCTGGATGGTTCGCTGGCGTTGGCACGCCTCCGCCTCTACCAGCGTGATCCCAACGCCGCGATGGAGATGATCGACGCCGTCCTGACCCTTCACCCCGCGCAGCGTGAGGCGCTCGCCATGCGAGCGGCCGCCAGCGCGTCGCTCTTTGACGACGCCGCGACCGAGCGTGACCTCGGCGCTTTCGCGAAGGCGTGGCCCGGCTCCGCGGCCGCGCTCGTC
>JABWBC010000185.1 GCA_013360695.1 Phycisphaerales bacterium | reverse complement strand
GGCGCGCGTGATCGCCTCCGCGCCCTGCGAGCTGCCGCCGACCCCGCGCTGCGCGGCGGCGTCACGATCACGTTCCACGTCGGCGAGTACGAGCTCGCCGACACATTCGTACTCGACGCTCGCGATTCAGGGAGCGAGGCCTCGCCCGTGGTCTACGCCGCCGCCGAGGGCGAGCGCGTCGTCTGGTCGGGCGGGAGCGAACTCTCGAACTGGAAGAGCGAGGGCGACGGCGTGTGGTCCTGCCCGCTCCCGGCCTGGGCCGCCGATCACAAGGGCCCGGCGTTCCGCTCGCTCTGGATCGGCGATGAGCGTCTGGTGTGGTCGGGGCATCCGGTGTGGGGCTCGTTCATGCACGTGGACGCGATTCCCGTGGGGGAGCCGCGCGGCGACTGGACCAAGGGCCAGCGCGCGTTCGTCTACGCGGACGCCGACGCCGACACATGGTCGCACGTGGAGCCCGGCGCGGAGGTCGTCACCTTCACGCGCTGGGTCGATTCGCACCTGCGCGTCGAATCGATCGACCGCGAGAGGCGCGTCGTGCGCTTCGCGAACCCGAACGTCTTCGAGCTTGCGCCCGGCGATCTGTATCGCATCCAGGGCGCGCCGAGCCTGCTCGACGAGGACCTCGAATGGTGCGTCGCGCACGACCGGGTGTAC
Source organism: Phycisphaerales bacterium (assembly GCA_013360695.1). GTDB lineage: Bacteria > Planctomycetota > Phycisphaerae > Phycisphaerales > UBA1924 > JABWBC01. The sequence goes on along the minus strand of JABWBC010000185.1, from coordinate 6,483 downwards.
GTCAAGCACGTCTCACGCCCGAAGGGCGCGGTCGTGCCCCGCCTTGCCACGCTCGTGCGCCTCGCGGGCGAACCGGAATCCGGCCGGTTCGTCGACCACGTCGAGTTTCGCGGCATCGAGTTCGCTCACGCACGCTGGTGGTTTGACGACTCGAACAAGCTCACGTGGCCCAGCAAGGACGTGATCGGCTTCGTGCAGGCGGCCAACGGCGCTCCCGGCGCGATCGTCGGCGTCGGCGCGCGCCGCGTTGCCTTCAATCGCTGCCGCATCGCGCACACCGAGGCGTATGGAATCGAGCTGGCGGAGGCCTGCCGCGAGAACACGCTGCGCCATTGCACGATCACCGACCTGGGCGCGGGCGGCGTGAAGCTCGGCGAGACCACCATCCGCGAGGGCGAACTGCTCGCGCGCGACAACGTCGTGGAGGACTGCATCATCACCGACGGCGGGAAGATCCACCACCAGGCGATCGGCGTGTGGATCGGCCAGTCGCCCGGCAATCGCCTGTCGCACAACCTCATCAGCGACTTTGATTACAGCGGGATCTCGATCGGCTGGACGTGGGGCTACGGGCCGTCCGCCGCGATCGGGAACACCGTCGAGTACAACGAGATCCGCAATCTCGGCGTCCGCAAAGGAAGCATCGAGCCGCCGCTGGGCGACATGGCGGGCATCTACACGCTCGGCACGCAGACCGACGGCGTGCGCACGACGACGATCCATCACAACTACTTCCACGACATCGCGGGACGCACCATCGCGTGGGGCATCTACTTCGACGAGGGCTCGACCGGCATCGTCGCCGAGAACAACCTCGTGCTGCGCACCACGCACGGATCGTTCCACCAGCACTACGGCAGGGACAACATCGTTCGCAACAACATCCTGCTCTTCGGGCGCGACGCCCAACTGTGGCGCTCGCGGCGCGAGGACCACAACTCGTTCACGCTCGAACGAAACATCGTCGTGCGCACCAGCGGCGTGATGCTGAACGGCGATTGGAACGATCACTTCACCAGCCGGAACAACATCTTCTGGAGCCTGAACGGGCCCGCGGTGTTCCCCGGCAACACACAGCTCGAGACATGGGCCAATGGGCGCGATACCGGGTCGGTCGTCGCCGATCCGCGCGTGCTGATCGACGCGGAGAAACCGTGGAAAATCGCGCCGGACTCGCCGGCGATCGGGCTTGGGTTTGTGCCGTTCGACCTGGAAGGCGTGGGGCCGAGGAAGTCAGCGCGCTAGCGCGCGCCGAGCACGGCGCCGGTGACGGCGAACTCGTGGTCGAGGAGCGCGCGTTTGACATGCAGGCCGCCGGCGTAGCCGTGGAGCGTGCCGTCCTTGGCCAGGACGCGGTGGCAGGGCACGACGATCGCGATGGGGTTGGCGCCGTTGGCGGCGCCGACGGCGCGGGAGGCGTTCAAGTCTCCGCAGCGGCGCGCGAGTTCCTGGTAGCTGATCGTCTCACCCATCGGGATGCGGCACAGCTCTTGCCACACGCGGTGCTGAAACTCCGTGCCGAGCGCGTCGAGAGGGATGGCGAAGTCGCGGCGAGAACCGGCGAAATACTCGGCGAGTTCGCGGGCGGCGTGATCGAGGATGGGCAAAGCCGCCGCAAGATCGCCGGGCTGCATGTCCTCACGCGCGGGGCGCACGCCGAAACTGATGCTGCAAACGCCGCGAACGGTGGCGTCGATGGCGATGGGGCCGATCGGAGAATCGATCATGCGGCGGGAGAAGGGCTGTTGTGGCGCGGGCATGGACGATGGTAGGGGACACGCGCCCGCCGATGGTCGACATCGAAGAAGGTGTTAAGCCACACGGCATCGGGGCATCGAGCGGCGATCACGTCGCCGACGCGGGCTTCTTCCAGTGGAAGTCGGGGTCCTTGGCGAGCACGCTGGCGGCGTGGTTGATGCACCGCTTGCACACGAAGCACTCGTGCTCGGGGCTCTTCCACGCGGGCCCGGCGAGTTCCTGCAGGCACAGCGTGCAGGCCGCGCCCGTGGGCGCGGCGCTGAGATTGAGCAGGAAGACTTCGGTGTAGGCGATGGTGAGGCACGAGCCGCAGATCAGGCTGCCGCGATGCCCTTCGACCATGGGGATCGCGGTGGTCCATTCCTGGCGGCAGAAGTCGCACAGGAAGTCGGACATCTCGGCGCTGTCGGGATTGGTGCCGGGTCGCTGCATGTTGATCTACGCCACGGGCGGCAGGAGCTGTCGATCGGCGATGAGGCGATAGACGGGGCAACGCTGCAGCAGTTCGGCGTGCGTGCCGGCGTCGACAATCTTGCCCTGGTTCATCACGAGAATGCGATCGGCGCTCAGCACGGTGGAGAGGCGGTGCGCGACGATCAGGCTCGTGCGCCCCTTGGCGAAATCGGCGAGCGCCTCGGCGATCTGGGCCTCGCTGTCGGCGTCGATCATGCTGGTGGCCTCGTCGAGGATCAGGATCGAGGGATCGCGGAGGATGGCGCGAGCGATCGCGAGGCGCTGACGCTGCCCGCCGGAGAGGGTGAGGCCCTGCTCGGCGACCATGGTGTCGTAGCCCTTGGGGAGCGCGATGATGAAGTCGTGGGCGCGGGCGCGCTTGGCGGCGGTGATGATGGCATCTTCGGTCGCGGCCTCCGCGCCGTAGGCGATGTTGTGGCGAATGGTGCCCTTGAAGAGCACGGTTTCCTGGGTGACGACGCCGATCTGCCGGCGCAGGCTGCGGACGCTGAATCGCGAGATGTCGTTCCCGTCGAGGAGCACGCGACCGCGCCGGCCCTCGGGGCCCATGTCGGGGTCGAAGAGGCGCGGCACGAGGGCCAGGAGCGTCGTCTTGCCCGAGCCGTTGGGCCCGACGACGGCGACCGTCTCGCCGTGATTGATCGTGAGGCTGACGCCGTCGAGCGCCGGGCGGGCCGCGGTGGGGTAGGTGAAGATGACGTTGTCGAAGCTGATCGAGTGCTTGTGGCGCGGGAGCTTGGGGAGCGAGGGCTCGTGCCCGGATTCGGTGGGGCCCTTCATGAGTTCGGCGAGCCGCTCGGCGGCGGCGGCGGAGGCCTGGACGTCGTTGAGCAGGCCAGTGAGCGGCTTGAAGCTGGCGCCGGCGGCGCCGAGCGCGACGATCACCTGGATGACGGCGCTGGCCTCGATCACACCGACGCGGATGTTGTTGATGGCGATGAGCGTGAGGCCGGCGATGGCGAATAGGGTGAGGGCTTCGACGAGAGGGCTGGCCAGGGCCCGGGCGGTGCGGACCCGGTTGAGCTCGCGCATCGCATCCTTGTTCATGCGGTGGAACCGCCCGGCCTCGTAGCGCTCGGTGGTGTGGACCTTCACGACGCGCAGGCCCTGCAGGCTCTCGGCGGCGGCCTGATACAGGCCCGACTGCGCGACCAGGGCGGCCTTGGACGCGCGGCGGATCCGCTTGCCCAGCTTGCGGATGATGACGAAGAGCACCGGCCCGACAGCCAAGGCGAGGCACGCGAGGCGCCAGTCGATGAAGAAGGCGGCGATGAGTGCGCCCAGGCCCTTGGCGACCTGCGACACGGCCTTTGAGAGGAGCGAATTGAACCCGCCGGAGATCGCCGCCGTGTCCTGCATGATGCGGCTGATCGCGTCGGACGGGCCGCCCAGGACGATGTCCTTGAGCGGCATGTGCAGCACTTTGTGAAACGCGTCGCGCCGGATGTTGGTGGTGGTGAGGTTGACAACGGTGAGCGACAGGTAGGCGTGGAGGAAGGTGGCGGTGGCGCCGATCGCGGTGAGCACACAGAGCGACCCCATGATCCACGCGACCGCGGTCGATGGGCCGTCGGGGAGCTTCTGGATGATCGAATCGGGGATGTTGGCCCAGCCGGGCGCCCACCCGGGGACCTTGGCGTTGAGGTCGCGGGCGAACTGGGGCAGGCCGCCCGCGTTTTTACCGAGCAGACCCTCGAGGATCGGCTTGATGCCGACGAGCCCCGCTCCGAGCGTGAGGGCGGCGACGCCGGCCATGACAAACGAAGCCACGATCATGCCGCGATAGCGGAGCATTTTGGCGGCGAATGACCAGAATGGGCTCATGGGGCGGCGGACCCTCCCGCGCGGGCGAGCGCCCGGCGTTAGGAGAAGTATCGCACGGTTTGGGCGCGGGACCATCGCATCCCGGACATTGTCCGAAAATGCGAAATCCGCGCGCCGCGGGTCGTATCATCGGTCTCTCTGGTTCATGGAGTAGGGTGTGTCGAAGGGCTGGCATGAAGCCGACGGCAACGGCGGTCATCCCATGCTTCAACCACGGCCGGTTTGTTCGGGCCGCGGTGGAGTCGTGTCTTGGTCAGGTCGACGCGATCGTCGACGTGGTTGTCATTGACGACGGCTCGAACGACGCCACGTCACCCGCCGCCTGCGACGCCCTCGCGAGCGAGCGCGTCCGGGTCATCCACCAGGAAAATCGGGGACTGCCCGCCGCCCGGAACCGCGGCGCCAAGGAAGCCACCGGCGAATTCGTTTTCTTCCTCGACGCGGACGATTTCATCGCGCCGACCTTTGTCTCCAAGCTCGCGGCGGCGATCCGCGGCGGCGTGGCGCGCGGCGAGAAGGTCTCGCACGCCTACTGCCAGGAGACGCTGACCGAGCTGGGCACCGGGACCTGGCGAGTCCCCGAGTGGGACCCGCTCATGCTCCTAATCACCAACCTGCACCCCGTGACGGTGCTGGTGCGGCGCGAGGTTTTCGAGGAGGTGGGCGGATTCGATGAGTCCATGCGCCTCGGATATGAGGACTGGAGCTTCTGGATCACCTGCAGCGAGCACGGCTATCGCGGCGTGCGCGTGCCCGAGCCTCTCTTCTTCTGGCGGCGTCACAGCCAGATCACGATGGTGATGGAGGCCGTCAAACGCCACGACGAGTTGTTCGCCGCGCTGGTGTCGCGTCATCGCGCGACCTATGACGCGCACGCGATGGAGATCGTTTCGAAGTCCAACTCGATGCTCCGCGCGTTCGACTGCAATTGGATCGACGAGACGGGCTACCCGATCCCGCTGCAGTTTCTGTGGTCGCTCCGCGACGGCGTGGTCGGCGTGGAGCACCGCATGTGGAAGGACCCGGATCGCAATTACCAAGTGCCGCCCTTGGCCGAGCCGAAGGTGGCGGCGGCGGTGATCACGGCCGTAGAAGCCCAGCGCGAGTTCTACGAGAGCTTCGCGGCGGTGCGCCTCCATCGCCGGATGCACCGCATCTTGCAGGCGCTTCCCGCGCCCGTCTATCGTGCGATCAAGAAAGTGACCGGGCTGGTCGCGCGCCTCACGGGGCGGAAGCCCGACGGAGCCAACCCGATCTTGAAGAAAACGAGTGCCGACATTCCCGCCGGCAGCGCGGAGGGTCTGCGCGCGTGAGCGACCTTCTCGACACGCACGGCGAGCTTCACGACTCGGTCGCCCCGCCGCGCCCCATTGCGCCGGTGCGCGTGGAGCTCGATCCCTCGGGCGACCTGCGCGGGTTCATTGAGGAGAGCGGCACAGATCGCTTCGAGAGCTCGTACGAGGCGAGAGTTGCCGCGCGAGCTGATGATGTTGGTGCTGCGCGGGTGCGTGTACGGGCGCTGGTGCCATGCCACAATCGCGCGGGCGACCTGGCGCTGCTTTTGTCCGATCTGGCCACGACGGAACTCACGGCGGCCGGTGTCGCGATGACGCTGGAAGTCATCATCGCGGATAACGCGTCGGTGCCAGCGATTCCCGCGCCCGCGACGACGTCGATGGTGCGGGTGGTGCGGAGCGAGACCAATCTGGGCGGGAGCGGCGGGTTCAATCTCGCGATGCGGGCCGCGCTCGAAGATTGGACGCGCGATGACTCCGCCGCGGACTTTCTGTGGCTCGTGGATAGCGATGCTCGCGTGCTCCCCGAGACACTGGCTCGCCTCGTTGAGACGCTGATGAGCGATGCAATGCTCGCGGGCATCGGGCCTGCCCTGGCCGACCCACGCACGCGAGTTGTGCACGAGGTCGGCGGCGTGATCGATCCTCGCACGGGGCGCCAGGGCCCGATGCTTACGAGCACGGTCGGCGTGCCGGGCGTCGAAACGTGCGATTACGTTGCGTCGTGCTGCCTGCTCCTTCGCCGCGAGTGCGTCGAGCGTGTCGGCCTGATGCCCGATCGGTTCATCAACGCCGACGACGCGGAGTGGTGCCTCAAAATCTCTCACCAGACCGGGCGGCGCATCGCCGTCAACCCCGATGCGCTCGCGATGCACCCGCGATTCGATCGCTTCCCGACCTGGCAGCGCTACTTCGGCACGCGAAACGCGTTCGGCGCGATCGACGCCAAGGGCCTCGGGCGACGCGTGCGATTCCGGCACGCGATGTCGTGCGTCGCCAAGGCGATCAACCAGACGCTGATGGGGCGCGACGACCTGGCGGAGCTGCACATGCTCGGTCTGCGCGACGCGGCGCGCGGCGTTACGACGGGCCCGGCGAGCCACGACGTGCCGCGCCCGGCGCCGACCGTCTC
>JABWBC010000184.1 GCA_013360695.1 Phycisphaerales bacterium | reverse complement strand
GTCGATCCCGCTCTTCTTCATGCCCAAGCTCATGCAGCAGATCAGCAGCGTGTCGCCCTTCAAGTGGGCGACGATCGCGATCGAGAACGGCCTGTGGCGGGCGGAGGGCTGGGACGCGATGTTCCTCCCCGGCGGCGTGCTCCTGGCGATCGGGTTGGTTGGGTTCTGGGTGGGCCGATCTTCGATGCTGCGATCTTCACATTCCTGATTTCATACTCCGGATTGCCGGGGGCCGATATGGGGAGTTTCCCGCACAGTGGAGACCCCATGAACAAGAGTATGAAAACAACAGTCTCGATCGGACTTGCTTGGCTGGCATCCGCTTTGGCACAGGCCCAGCCGTTTCAGTGGACCCAGCAGCCTGTCACTGGCCCCTCGCCACGGAGTTGGGCCGCAATGACATACGACTTCGCCCGCCATGAGGGCGTGGTCTTTGGGGGCTGGCTGGGAGGCGATCCGTACAACTACAGCGATGAGACTTGGGTATGGAGTGGGTCCGCGTGGACCCAGAAAGGCGTCCTCGGCCCATCGGCTCGAGTTGAGCACGCGATGGTCTATGACTCAGATCGTCGGGTGACCGTCCTCTTTGGTGGTGCAACTGGGGCAGCGACCGAAAGCGGCGAGACCTGGGAATGGGACGGGGCCAATTGGAGCCTGAAGTGCGACTGCGGCCCGTCGCCAAGAGACAGCGTCGGGATGGCGTACGACTCGGTCCGGCACGAGACGGTTCTCTTCGGCGGCTACGGCGACAACAGCGAGACCTGGGTTTGGGACGGGACTACGTGGACGCAGAAAATGGTCGATGGGCCTCCGAAGCGATGGGGATGCGCGATGGCGTTCGATGCGAACCGCGGCGAGACCGTCCTGTTCGGGGGCTTCACGTATGACGGCCTGATTCTCTATGGCGATACATGGGTGTGGGACGGGATTGAGTGGACCGAGCGGCAGGTCACCGGTCCCTCGCCAAGAGTGGGGCACACCATGGTCTACGACGAGTGCCGTGGCGTGGTGGTGTTGTTCGGAGGAGAAAGCACCAACGCCGGCACGAAACTCGGCGACACATGGGAATGGAATGGAACTGCCTGGATTCCCCAGAGCGTCAACGGGCCCTCGCCGAGAGCTCACTTCGCGATGGCTTATGACATTGATCGAAGCAAGTCTGTTCTGTTCGGCGGTTCACCCGCGAACGGCACAGTTAACGGTGAGACGTGGTTGCTGCGAACGCCACTTTCTATTACGACCCAGCCCTTGTCCATCGCCACATGTCCTTCAGGCACAGCGGAATTCCACGTATCTGCGGGAGGCTCGTGCCCCATCACCTACCTATGGCAGGCGCAGGACACGGGGCCGTGGACGAACCTCAACGACGGGTCCAATGTCGCTGTCGGATCGGCCTATGTCGGCGCTGTCGCCGGCTCGCACGCCGGCGACTTGACGATCGGCCCGTTGGCTTCCGTCAATCAGAATGCCGGTTTTATACGCTTCCGGTGCGTCGTCTCGGACACGAACGGCAGCGTGACAAGCAGCCAAGCTTTTCTCATCTTCTGCGCCGCTGACTTCAATTGTGATGGCTTCGTGAATGGCGACGACTACGACTCCTTTGCTTCGTATTTCGAGGAGGGTGGTATCGGCGCTGATCTCAATTCAGACGGCTTCGTGAACGGCGACGACTACGACTTCTTCGCCGAGCACTTCGAGAGCGGCTGTTAAAGATCGCCCCGTTCGAGATACCAACCAATCTGCTCGCGAACTCTCCACAACCCGAGGCCCGGCCTCGGGTTTTTCGTGCGCGGGGTGGGCGGGATCGCCGGGCGGGCGGCGTTCGCGTGGGGCGATGCCCGGCCGGGGGCGAAGACCTAAACTGTGGCACGCACCATGATCCTGTCGCGCGGGCGGCGGGGCGTACTGGGGCGGGTAGCTCAGCGGCTAGAGCATTCGCCTTACACGCGAAGGGTCCCGGGTTCGAATCCCGGCCTGCCCATTTCTGATGTCGAAAACCGCCGTGAACACGCTCGATGTGCTCTATGCCGTGGGGGGCGTGATCTCGGCCCCGTTCTGGGCCCGCAAGCAGCGTGGCGGGTGGTCGGAGCGGTTCGGCAACACCCCGGCGCTGCCCGCGCCGCACAGGCCGCGGGTGCTGCTGCACGCTGTGTCGGTGGGCGAGGTGAACGCGCTTCGTCAGGTGGTGCCGGTGCTGGCGGCGTCGTGCGAGGTCGTGGTGTGCGCCACGACGGATACCGGGCTCAAACGCGCGACCGATCTCTTCTCGGCGAATCACGCCGTGGTGCGCTATCCGCTGGATTTCTCACGGAGCGTCGCGAAATTCCTTGACGCGGTTCGCCCCGACGCGGTCGGGCTGGTCGAGCTTGAGGTGTGGCCGAATTTCGTCGGCGCGTGCGTCGCGCGAGGAATTCCGGTCGGCGTGATCAACGGGCGCCTCAGCGCGCGATCGTTCAAGGGCTATCGGCGAATCCGAGGCGTGATCGGTCGGACGTTCCGCGCGCTCTCGTTCGCCGCGGTGCAGGACGCCGACTACGCCGAGCGATTCCTCGCGATGGGCGTGCCCAAGGATCGCCTGTCGATCACGGGCTCGATGAAGTGGGACGCGGCGAGGATCGAGGACGGCGTGGCGGGCGCGGACGACCTGGCGCGGGCGCTCAAGATTGATCGAACCAGGCCGCTGATCGTCGCCGGAAGCACCGGGCCGGGCGAGGAGGAGTTGCTGTACGCGGCGTGCCCGGCGGGTGTGCAACTCTTGTGCGCGCCGCGGAAGCCCGAGAGGTTTGAGGATGCGGCGACGGCGATGCCCGGGTGCGTGCGCCGCAGCAAGCCGGGATCGGGGCGGCCTGAGTCGGGCCGGTTCCTGCTCGACTCAATCGGAGAGCTGCGCCAGGCGTATTCACTCGCGACCCTGGTCGTGGTCGGGCGGTCGTTCGGCGATCAATACGGATCCGACCCGATTGAGCCGATCGCGCTGGGGCGACCGACGCTGATCGGGCCGGCGGTGTCCGACTTTGCGAACATCGTGCGGGAGTTTGAGTCGGCCGGCGGGATCGGGCGGACCGACCGGGGCACCCTCGCCCGGGACCTGGCGCGGTGGATCGGCGATCCAGAGGGGCGGAGCAGGCTTGCGGAAGCCGGGCGGGCGTGCATCCGGACGAACCAGGGGGCAAGCGCCCGACATGCAGACCTTCTGGCGGAATGGGCGGTCCGGGCGGCGGCGGCGCGGAGCGGATTGGGGGGGGCGGCTCAGTCCGGCGCGTGCTAACGGGGTCGGGTTTGTACCCGGCCAAATCGTGCGGGCGTGGGGGTTTGGGGAATTTCTTGAACTTTGTTTGGTTCGGGCCGGGGTGGACTTGTGCCCGGCGCGATTTCCTGTGACAATGATGGATGTCGGGCCTGTCCGCCGTGAGTGCCTTCGGGCGGCGGTCCACCGGGCTTGGTGTCGGGGCGTGGTCCTGACTCCGGGTTGGTAGCGTCGTTGCGCGGGAAGCGTGGCGGCGCCGGCCGCGCTTTGGGCGCCCGATGCTCCCCTTGGATTCGTTTTTCGGAGTTCGCGAATGCCGCGTCAACGCATTTCCGTCGCCGGTCGCCCGGTGAATCTGATCGAGTCGCTCGAAGGCCGCCTGTTCCTGGCGGGAGACCCGTGGAGCTTGAACAGCGCGAGCGGCGATCTGCTGGGCGCGCCGACGAAGATGGCATGGCGCGGCGTGGAGATCGACGTCGCGGCGGGCTCGTGGGTGTTGTCGTTCGGGGATGCGCTCGGGAACACCCTGGCGGCGACGACGGCCAAGGCGATCGCGGCCGAGATGGGCGTGTCGGCGGATATGGCCTACGGCATCGGGCGCGGACGCTGGGCGGCCTTGCGCACGACCGGGATCGTCACCGAACAGGCGATCGCGCGGGCCCAGGCCAAGTTTCCGGCGCTCACGAGCATCGTGCCCGATCGCATCTCGAAGACGGCCCGCGTGCCCAACGACCCCCAGTTCGTCGAGCAGTACACCTATCAGAATGTCGGCCAGAACATCGCGGGGCAGGACGGCGTGATCGACGCCGACATCGACGCGACCGAGGCGTGGGAGAAGACGATCGGCTCGCAGGATGTGCTCATCTCGATCATCGACACGGGCGTGCAGATCGATCACCCGGACCTGGTCGCGAACATCTGGATCAACCCCGGCGAGGTCGCGGGCAACGGCGTTGACGATGACGGAAACGGGTTCACCGACGATGTGAACGGCTGGGACTTCGGTGACCTCGACAACAACCCCGACGATGTCATGGGACATGGAACGGCGGTCGCGGGCGTCGTCGGCGCCGTCGGAAACAACAACCTGGGCGTGACGGGCGTCGCGTGGAACGTCGGGCTCGTCCCGCTCAAGATCGCGGATCGCTACGGAAGTCTCGTGCTCTCGGCCATCATCGGCGCGCACGATTACTCGACCATGCTTCGCGAGCGCGGCGAGAACCTGGTCGCGTCCAACAACAGCTACGGCGGGTTCGACAGCGCGTTCTACACCGACGCGCCCACGGGCTTTTCTCCCGAGAGAGACGCGATCCAGCGCTTCATCGATTCCGGCGGCGTGTTCGTCGCCGCCGCGGGTAATTCGTCCTTCGACAACGACAACCCCGACGTGACCGACTATCCGGCGTCGTACAAGCTACCCGGCTTGGTGGCGGTCGCGGCCACGGACAACACCGACGCCATGGCGAGTTTCAGCAGCTACGGCGCCGAGTCGGTTGACCTGGGCGCACCGGGCGTGTGGAACTACACCACCGCCATCGGATCGGCGTACACCTACATCAGCGGCACGAGCTTCTCCTCGCCCACGGTGGCGGGCGCGGTGGCCCTGCTCAAGAGCTACAAGCCCAATGCGTCGCCGGAGGAGATCCGCCAGGCGCTCATCGACAGCGTTGATCCGCTTCCCGCCTTGCAGGGCAAGGTGGTGTCGGGCGGGCGACTCAACGTGAACCGCGCGCTGGAGATCATCGGCAAGGACGGGCCGATCGTCCATCGCGTCGACCCGGGCCCGGTCACCAGCCAGATCAGCAACACCACGGGCACACCCATCCGCTCCATCACGGTTCAGTTCAACAAGTCCATCAACGGCAGCCTGCTCTCACCCACGGGCGTGTCGCTGGTCCGCAATGGGGCGGACAACATCTATGGCACGGGCGATGATCAGGTCGTGCCCATCGCCGGCGTGGCCCTCTCCCCCACCGACTCCAAGGTGGTCACGATCGCGCTCAACCTGACCAGCGGCTTCCCGCAGCAGCGCCTGCCCCTCGACGAGTACCGTCTGGTGCTCGACGCCGACTATTTCAAGGATCTCAACGGCAACCTGCTCAACGGCGACCCCAGCACGGGCGCCGACACGACGTACAACTTCAAGGTCGTGGGCGTCTCGGGGAGCAACGAATCCAACGACACCCTGGCGACCGCGACGCTCACGACGTTCACCGCCTCGGGCGGCGCGACCTTCGCCGGCGCGACGATCGGCGACGGCGTGTACACGAGCAAGGACGTCGACCTGTATCGCATCGACATCCCGCGCGGCGGGCAGATCACCGCCGAGATCGTCGCCAAGAGACTCCCCACGGTCAGCACGCTCGATTCGGTGCTCCGCCTCTTCAACGCGCGCGGAGAGCAGCTGGCCATCAACGATCAGTTCTTCGGCAAGGACGCCTACATCGACTTCTTCGTCACAACCGGCGGCACGTACTACATCGGCGTCAGCGGCTTCGGCAACAGCGCTTACGACGCCGAGATCGCCCAGAGCGGTTCGGCCCAGTCGGGCGGGCTCTACACGCTCAAGCTCGACGTGGACCTGATCGGCAACGACCAGCTCATCCTCGACGCGAGCATCCCCACGCCGCTCCGCATCCCTGCGAGCGGATCGACGGGCTCGACGAGCAGCTCGATCGTGGTGGCCGACTCGCGCCAGGTGCTAGATGCCAACGTGAAGATCAACCTCACGCACCAGTACGACAGCGACCTGGTGATGACGCTCATCGCGCCCAACGGGCGGAGCGTGGTGCTGGCCAACCGGCGCGGGTTCAACGGACAGAACTTCACCGACACGCTGTTCGACGACGACGTGGCCACGCCGATTTCGGCGGGCGTCGCGCCCTTCAGCGGCTCCTTTAAGCCCGACCAGCCCCTGTCCACGTTCGACGGGTACTCCGCCCTGGGCGTCTGGACCCTGGTCATCACGGACGCGGCGGGCGGCAACATCGGCGAATTGATCGCCTGGGAGTTGCAGCTCACGCTCACCAACAACATCTTCGGCGCGTTCGAGTCGAACGACACGCCGGAGACGGCTCGGGACATCGACGCCGCCCTCGCGAGCGGGAGTGCGAACATCGACGCCTTCATCGGCGACGGCGGGTTCGGGCAGCTGGACCGCGACATCTTCAAGATGACCATCTCGAGCGGATCGACGCTGAGTTTCCGGGCCCAGACGGCGGGGACGGCCGACCTGGGGATGCGCCTCTTCAACGCCGCGGGGACCGAGATCACCCGCGCCTCGCTTCCGAATGCTCGTGGCGCCCTGCTCCAGAACTTCCTGGTGGTCGACGGCGGGACGCTCTACATCGCGGTCTCCGAGAACGCGAACATGGACTACGACCCCTTCAACGTCACGACGGGCCAGTTGGCCGCGACCACGGGGGATTACCGCCTCAGCATCACGGTGGTATCCGGCGTCTCTGATCCGGCGTTGTCCGCGGCCGGGTCGTTGCTCGGGCTGGGGGTCAACGCCGGAGGCACGCTTGTGTCCGGGTCGGCCAACCCCGCGATCGGCCTTTCGTATCGCGGCACCGAACTGCTCTTCAACACCTCGAACGCCAGCGCCACGCCCACCACATACTTCGGGGCGACGGCGTCGGGCACCTACTTCCGCAACTCCTACGGGTTCGACAATTCCAACGGCGGACTCGACCGGATCGACATGCCGATGTCGATCGAGGACCAGAGCGACGCCTTCAACCGGCGCGTGGTCACCGAGGGCCTGACCAACGGCCTGCGTGTGAAGCGCACATTCTCCTTCGGCTTCAACGATTCCTTCATCGCGATCGACGTTCGTCTGACCAACACCACCGCCAGCGCGATGGACGACGTCATGTGGATGGAAGCGTTCAACCCCAACATGGGC
>JABWBC010000033.1 GCA_013360695.1 Phycisphaerales bacterium | reverse complement strand
CGCGCGAATCGGCACGCGGCGCACGGGCGGGTGGCGTGACTCCGCGAGCGACGTGGACGGCGAGCGACATGGCGGCCAGGATTTGGTAGGCTCAAGGGGAACGTTGGAGCCCCCGCATGATTACATGGAAGCGAACGCTGCGCACGCTCTCGTCGGAGCGGTTCATCGCGTACAAGGACGGGCGCGAGGCCGCCATGGTTGATCTTCATTTTCTGGGGCTGGGTCTGCGGATGCCGGTAAGCGGGACGGTGGTGCTTTTGGAGAGTTCTGGGTGGCGCGAGGAGGACGTGCCCGACCTGCTTTCGTCGCTGGACGAGGAGTTCCTGCCCGAGGTTGACGCGGCGGAGGGAACGCTGACGTACACGGTCGTGATGGGGCGATTGATCGCGAGCTACGAGGCGATGGCGGACGGGGGCGGTGAGGAAGAGGAGTGACTGACCGGGCGCGATCATGAAGCCGGCGTCCGCGAGTGCCCGGTCCGGCGCGAGCGGGGTCGAATCGGAGATTGCCAGCCGCGAGCGGGCACGCGCACGAGGGAGCGGGCGATGGGCGAACTCCGGGCGGAGTGGACCCGCGCGTGCAGGCGGATGCTCGGTTTTACGGGGAGAGTTTCGACGGACCAGCGCGAGCGGCGAGAGATGACTCTGGTGGGGAGCGGCGCTATGGTTCTGGCCGCCGCGGGCGAGGGCCCGGGGCGTGAAAAGTGGGGCGCATAGCTCAGTTGGCTAGAGCGCGGCTGTCACATAGCCGAGGTCACAGGTTCGAGTCCTGTTGCGCCCATTTCCCCCGATTCAATAGATCCAAACGCGCGCCTACAAACGGCAAAATCGGCCTGTTTTTCAGGCTTTTTCGCGTTGGTCTGGTTTTTTGCGGGCGCGCTTGGGGCGTGTCTGTTGCCTTTTCTGTTGCCGGATTTGCTGCCGCGCCGCGACCCGTCACCAAGTCCAGGTGTGCGTCCCGCAACTGGAGGTAGTGCTTGGCCGAAATCGTCGGCGAGTGCGCCAGCCAAGCCGCGACGGAATGCACCGGCACCCGGTCGGCCCAATCGGTGCCGCAGGACGCCCGCAGATCGTGGAGCAGGCGGGGCCAGGCCTTGTGCCCGGCTTTTTCGATGATCTTCGTAGACGCCGTGGGCAGGTGAGCCTTGGAATCGATCGGGCGCGTGATCGCACGACAATCCTTCGAGGCCGAATGCGAATCGGTTGCTTCGCACCGCGGAATGGGCGGCGGAGCGCCCGTTCTTGCGATCGAATAGCGACGGCGGTACATTGAACGACCCGCATCGGCGCGGGCAGGAGAGACGCTCGCTGCATGAAATACGGCTTTCTCATCGATCACGATCGGTGCATCGGCTGCCACGCGTGCACCGTCGCGTGCAAAGCGGAGAACGCCGTTCCGGTGGGGAACTTCCGGACCTGGGTGAAGTACGTCGAGAAGGGCACGTTTCCCGAGGTTCGGCGTCACTTCGCGGTGCTGCGCTGCAACCACTGCAACAACGCGCCGTGCGTCAAGATCTGCCCGGTCAACGCGCTGGAGAAGCGCGCCGACGGGATCGTGGACATCGATCGCGACGCGTGCATCGGCTGCCGGGCGTGCATGCAGGCGTGCCCCTACGATGCGATCTACCTCAACGAGGACTCGGGCGCGATCGAGAAGTGCCACTTCTGCGCGCACCGAGTTGAGAAGGGCCTGGAGCCGGCGTGCGTGATCGTGTGCCCGGAGCAGGCGATCATCGCGGGCGATATCCAGAATCCGGCGAGCAAGATCTCGACAATGCTGATTGAGAGCGAGACGCTCGTCCGGCGCCCGGAGCAGCGCACCGGTCCGAACGTGTACTACAAGGGAGTCGAGCCGGCGAATCTTGATCCCGGCGCGCCGGAGCGCCCTTCCAGTTACTTGTGGAGTCAGCGCCCGGCGCACAAGCCCGAGGCGTGGCCGATCTCGCTTCCGGTCCTGCCGAGCACGCGGGTCGTGCTCGACGCGGGGCATCGGGTTGAGTGGGGATGGACGGTCGCGATGTACCTGGTGACCAAGGCGATCGGCGCGGGGGCGGGAATGCTCGCGCCCTTCGCGGCATGGCTGGGGCTTTCGGGGCGGAGCGCGGCCTATCTGCCCGAGATACTCGCGCTGGTCTTCACGGCGTTGACGGCCGGGATTCTGGTCGAGGACCTGGCACGGCCCGCGCGTTTCTATCGCTTGCTTACTCGTCCCAACTGGGGAAGCTGGCTCGTCAAGGGAGGCATCGTCCTGACGGTGTACGGCCTCCTGGCGTCGGCCGGGATCGTGGCGCGGTTGATCGATGCGGGCGGCGTCGCGGACCTGCTGCGCTGGCCTTTGGCTGCGTTCGGGCTCGCGACGGCAGGGTACACGGCGTTCCTGTTCGCGCAGTGCGAAGGCCGCGATCTCTGGCAGAGCAAGTGGTGCCTGCCTCACCTGATCGTGCAGGCGATTATGGCGGGCGGAGCGGCGCTCACGGCGGGTGCGGTGGCGGGTGGAGCCGCGGCAACGAAATCGGGGATTGTGGTCGTCGTCGCGGCGGGGCTGCATGTGCTCATCGCGTGCATCGAGCGGTTCGGCGGGCACGCGACCAGCAACGCGCGGCAGGCCGCGGCTTTCCTGGGAACGCTTCGCATCGGCGCGACACCATCGTGGATCTCGTCGTGGACGCTGTCGCTGTTGCTGGTGGTCGCCGGATGCGGCGTGGTGTTCGCGGGCGCGTGGGCGGGGCTCGCGCTGTTGCTCGCGGGGTTGTTCGTGTACGAGTGGACGTTCGTGCGAGCGGGGCAGCTCCCGCCGCTGTCGTGATGACTGTCAGCGAGTAATTGAACATGATCGATCCGCCCGGCATGCGCGTCACACCGCTGGAGTCGTTCCCGCCGCTGGATCAGTGGGACGACTGGGCGGAGTATGAGTCGACGGCCTGGCCGCGCCGGGTCGAGAAGAAGTACATGCTCGTTCCGACGACGTGCTTCAACTGCGAGGCCGCGTGCGGGCTGGTGGCGTACATCGACAAGGAAACCAAGCAAATCCGCAAGCTGGAGGGGAATCCGTATCATCCAGGCTCGCGCGGGCGGAACTGCGCCAAGGGGCCGGCGACGCTGAATCAGATCGACGATCCGGAGCGGATTCTGTATCCGCTCAAGCGGGTCGGGAAGCGCGGGAGCGGGAAGTTCGAGCGGACCACATGGGACGAGGCGCTGACCGCGATCGCCGCGCCGATCCGTCGGGCGCTGATCGAGAACCGGCGCACCGAGGTGATGTATCACGTGGGGCGGCCGGGGCACGACGGCTACATGGACCGCGTTCTGCAGGCCTGGGGCGTCGACGGGCATAACTCGCACACCAACGTGTGCTCGGCGGCGGCGCGGGTGGGCTACGCGACGTGGATGGGCGCGGATCGGCCCTCGCCCGATCACGCCAACGCCAAGTTCATCCTGCTGCTCTCGTCCCACCTGGAAACGGGGCACTATTTCAATCCGCACGCCCAGAGGATCATCGACGCCAAGTCCGCGGGCGCGAAGATCTGCGCGATCGACGTGCGTCTCTCGAACACGGCGTCGATGGCCGACTACTGGCTTGCGCCATGGCCGGGCACCGAGGCGATGCTCCTGTTGGCGATGGCCCACGTGATCCTGAGCGAGGGTCTTTTCGATCGGAAGTTTGTCGAGACGTGGGTCAACTGGCGCGACTATCTGAAGGTGAAAGTGGGCGTAGGAGTCGGCGGCGCCGGGACGTTCGACGACTTCATCCGCTCGCTCAAGGAGCACTACGCGTTCGCCACGCCCGAGGCGGCGGCGAAAGAGTGCGATGTGCCCGCGGAGACGATCGTCCGGGTGGCGCGCGAGATCGGCGCGGCGGGATCGCGCTTCGCGGCCCATGTCTGGCGCAACGCCGCCGCGGG
This sequence comes from Phycisphaerales bacterium, assembly GCA_013360695.1. Taxonomy (GTDB): domain Bacteria; phylum Planctomycetota; class Phycisphaerae; order Phycisphaerales; family UBA1924; genus JABWBC01. The sequence continues at coordinate 26,680 of JABWBC010000033.1, read as the reverse complement.
CAATCTCGGCGGGTGGCAGGTCGCGCGCTGCCTCATGCTTATCTCCGCGCTGGTTGGCGCGGTGGGCACCCCCGGCGGGACCAACCCCAACACGCGGGACAAGTTTGTTCCGCCGCCGTTCCTCAAGCCTCCGGCCCAGAGCGTGTGGAATGAACTGCTCTATCCGCGCGAGTACCCGCTCTCGTATCACGAGTTGTCGTACCTCCTCCCGCACATGATGCTGGAGGGACGCGGGAAGCTTGCGGCGTATTTCACCCGCGTCTACAACCCGGTCTGGACGAACCCGGACGGCATGGTGTGGGAACGCGTGCTTCGCGATGAGAAGCTCATCGGGCTGCACGCGGCGATCACGCCGGTGTGGAGCGAGACAGCCCAGTACGCCGACTATGTGCTCCCGACGGGCGTCGGCGCCGAGCGCCACGACCTGATGAGCCAGGAGACGCACGCGGCCCAGTGGATCAGCTTCCGCCAGCCGGTGCTGCGCGTCATGCGCGAGCGGATGGGCGAGACATTCGAGTGGACGTACCAGGCCAATCCGGGCGAGGTGTGGGAAGAGGACGAGTTCTGGATCGCGCTCTCGTGGCGCATCGATCCCGATGGTTCGCTCGGCGTGCGCCGGTACTTTGAATCGCCCTATCGAAATGAGGGCGGGGCGCAGCGGATCACGGTCGAGGAGTATTACCGCTGGATCTTCGAGAACTCCGTGCCGGGCCTGCGGGCGGAGGCGGAGAAGCGAGGGCTCTCGCCGCTGGCGTACATGCGCCGATTCGGGGCGTTTCTTGTCAACGAGGACACGTACCACGGGCACATGGAGGCGCTCCCGGCGAAGGAGATGGAAGGCGCGGAGTTGGACCACGCGTCGGGAGACGTCCGAAGGGCTGGCAAGCAGATCGGCGTCATCGCCGATGGAAAGGCGTGCGCCGGCTTCAAGACGCCGACCAAGCGCCTCGAACTCTTCAGCGCGACGCTGGCGGATTGGGGCTGGCCGGAGTATGCGCTGCCGGCCTACATCACCAGCCACATCCATCGTGGAGCGATGAACCGGGACAAGGGCGAGTATTGCTTGGTGCCGACCTTCCGCCTGCCGACGCTCATCCACACTCGATCCGCCAACTCCAAGTGGTTGTACGAGCTTTCGAACTGCAACCCGCTGTGGGTGAATCCCGAGGACGCCCGGCGCATCGGCGTGGAGCTGGGCGACCTCGTGCGTGTCTCGACGGAGATCGGCCACTTCGTCAATCGCGTCTGGGTGACCGAGGGGATGCGCCCGGGCGTGGTCGCGTGCTCGCACCACCTGGGGCGTTGGCGGCTGTTTGAAGACGTCGGGACCGATCGCTGGGCCAGTGCGCTGGTTTCGCGCGAGGAAGTCGCGCCGGGCCAGTTCCGATTCCGACGCCTGGCGGACGTCGGGCCGTTCCAGAGCACCGACCCGGATTCCAAGCGAATCTGGTGGACCGACGGCGGTGTTCATCAGAACCTGACGTTTCCGGTCCATCCCGATCCGATCTCTGGCATGCACTGCTGGCACCAGGCGGTTCGCGTTGAGCGAGCCGCTCCGGACGACCGCTATGCGGATGTTGTCGTCGACACCAACAAGTCGATGGAGGTCTACAAGCGCTGGCTGGGGATGACGCGCCCCGCGCCGGGGCCCGGCGGACTGCGTCGTCCCCTGTGGATGGCGCGGGCGGTTCGGCCCTCGGACGACGCCTACCGGATTGGATGATCCCGTGAATCACCGTGGCGGCACGGAACCCAACTGGGCACGCCCGCGCCCTTCGTGCTATGGTTGGCCCTTGCAATTCCCGGGAGTTTCGGGTTGACCATCGACCAGGCTTCGGTTGTCGCGCTGATCGGTCTCGTGGCGGGCACGCTGGGCGGCATCGCCGGCGTGGGCGGCTCGGTGCTCATCCTCCCGGCGCTGCACATCGTGTTCTCGCCCCTCCTGTTCGGCGCGTCGTCCGATCCGCAGGTTCACCACGCGTACATGGCGGCGGGAATGACTGTAAACGTTGCGGTGTCGATCCCCGCGGCGTGGCGTCATCACCGCGCGGGCGCGGTGAACACCGGCATCCTCTCTCGCCTGATCCTGAGCCACCTCTTGGCGATCATTACGGGCGTGCAGATCTCAAACATGCTTACGGGCGGGGCGCTGCAGGTCTGCCTCGCCGTCGCGCTGATGCTGTACTGCTTCTGGAACCTCCGCATGCTGGCGCGTCCGCGTCGGCGGACCTTTGACGGCAAGGGGCGCGTCGAGCGATCGGGCACGCCGCGGCTGGTGTTCTGCGGGTTCAGCACCGGGCTGCTCGGCGGCCTGCTCGGGCTGGGGGGCGGGTTCCTGCTGGTTCCGCTCCTGCAGCTCATCTGCAATCTCCGCCTGAAGAACGCGATCGCGACCAGCTCCGCGGTGCTGTGCATGACGGCGGGCGTGGGATCGATTCTGAAACTCGCCACGCTCTATCAGCACGGTCAGTCGGTGATGTACGCGCTTTCGCTGGCGGCGTGCATGGCCCCGACCGGCGTCCTCGGCGGCTGGCTGGGCGCCAAGTGGGTTCACAAGATGCCCGTGAGCGCCGTTCGCCTGGTCATGACCGGATTGATCATGCTCGCGGCGACGAAGATCCTGTGAAATGCAAGGCCGAATGCCGGGTCAGTATGGAGTGGCGGCGGATTCGCTCGGGACGGGCGTGGGATCGGGCGAGCCGAACTGACCGACGCGCAGCGGCTGGTGGCAACGGGAGCACTCAAACTTCGTGAAGATCTCGATCCCCGGCGCGGTCGCATTCGATTTCACGACATCGAAGACCTCGCTCCAGGCGAGCGGCTTCGATGCCTGCGACGGATGGCCCTGGCCCGAGCGGTCCATCTCCTTCAGGAACGCGTACAACTCCTTAGCCTCTGCTTCCCCCATCTTGACGCGCGACATAGGGCCGGTGCCCTTCTTCAGGATTTCGAGGAAGTTCGACTCATCGACGCGCTGCGCCACGTGCGTCAGGTCCGGGCCGAGATATCCGCCGAAGCCATAGAGCTGGTGACAGACCAGGCAGTTCTGGGCGCGCCAGTGCATGAACCCGGCGCGGGCCGTGGAAGACAATTCGGTAAACGCGCTCGGATCACCCTCCGGATCGTCGCGATACACGACGATGCCGAGGGCAAAGAAGCACGCCGCCGTGAGGGCGAACACCAGGGCACGCGGCGAGAATCTCTGTTGCGGGGTGCTCATCTTGGGAAACACGTCGGCAGCCCAAGGTCCGCAAACCATATGCGAACGAGCCCCGACAACACACCATCATCGGTGGAGCGTTGTATCAGAATAACCGGCGCGAGCGGGAGAGGTCAATCGAGGCGCTGCCCCATTCAACCAACCCGCAGAGACGATTCAGGCGGAGGCATCGCGAGTGGCGGCACGAGCGGTGGCTGAGCGGATCACGTACCTGCGAGTCCGGCTTTTGCCAGCCCGAGATCATTGCTCGCGTGGGACGCGCGTGCTGAAGATGGCCCTGAGCTGTGGGTGATTGTCGGCCCGCATGGCGACCTCGCCCGACACATCGCTGCAGCACGTTGGATTCCGCTGCGTCGAAGGCGGCGCGGACCGCGAGGATGCAAGTGTCAGGGCGCCGATGCGGGGAATGCCGACAACGCGGGCCATGGCGACAGCGCTTGGGAGAGCGAACCCGCGGGCGCGCCGGCGCGGAAGTGATCGGGGACTGACGACGCGGCGGTGGGCGGCGCGACCGGGCGCGGCTTGTTGATGAAGTGAAGCCAGAGGGCGAAGGCGAGCATGGCGCCGACGATCACGCCGAGCCACATCAGGCCGATGGTGCCGCCGAGCAGGTACGCGTTCAGCCCGGTGATCGCGATGCAGATCGCGGAGCGTGCGACGGCGGCGTCGATCGGCGGCCAGCATTCGGCGCTTGCGAGGCGCCGGCTACGTCGCGGCGCGCGCTTCAACAAAGTGTTGGCGATGGCACGTAGCTCGTGGCACAAGAGTGCTCACGGCAACATGAAGATCGCGGCCGCAAGGCGCTGACCGCGGCGAGGCACTGGTTACGGCAACGCGCCGGGCTTGGTTCCATCGGGGACGTCGGGGGTGTTGAAGGTCGGTGAGAGTTGTTCGTATTCGGCGGCGGGCGCGTGGCACTGGGTGCAGTTGGTGCGGGAGAGGTGGTCGGGGCGCCAGCCGTCGTAGCCAAACTCGCCGTGGCAGGCAACGCAGTTGGTGCGCATGAAGACGGGGTGTGGCATGACGGGGGGCGCGCCGGCCCAGGCGCGGGTGCCGCCGTAGCCGCTGGAGCGGTAGCCGACGAAGGTGCTGGCGGGCACGGGCTGATCTGGAAGGTACGAGTTTTCCGCCTCGACGTGGCACTGGGTGCAGTTGGTCATGGAGGCGTGGGCCATCATGCGGGCTGCTTTGTCGCCGGCGCGGAGGCCCTGCCCGTGGCAGGCGCGGCAGGTCTGCACGTTCATGTCGGTGGTGGCGTGGGGCACGACCGGCGGCGCGCCCTCGAAAGCGCGCAGCTTGGCGCGCTGCTCGATGGAGCGGACGCGCGCGTTGAACTTGTCGGCGACGGCCGCGGGGTTAGCGCGGCTCTCGGGGACGACGTTGGGCGCGGGATTGTTGAGCTTCCAGGGAAGGGCGGCCTGGATGGGCGTCGCGGTCGCGGGCGCGTAGGCGGCCTGGGGCGACTTGGGCACCGGCACATCAGCGAGGGGGTTGGTGGGCGGCTGCGTGAAGGACGCGACGGCGGCGCCGGCGGCCAGGGCGAACGCGCCGGTGATGGTCACGATGCCGACGCGGGTGGAGCGAGTGGTCTGTTCCATGGTTCGATCCTCGCGGAACTGAACGGCGAACGTACAACCCGGCGCGCCCGCGGAAGAGCGCGCCGTGAAGGATGTCGGGCTAGGCCTTGCGGACGATGGCGACGGCGCACTTCTTGTAATCGGGCTGCTTGGAGTATGGGTCGTACTCGTCGAGCGTGACCTGGTTGATGAGCTTGGTCTCGTCGAAGAAGGGAACAAAGACCTCGCCGGGCTTGGGATCGCCGCGCCCGCCGATCCATGCGGGCAGGTCGAGCTCGCCGCGGCGGCTCTTGATGGTGACGACCTCGCCGTTGCGGATTCCAAGGCGCGTGGCGTCTTCGCGGTTCACTTCGACGTAGGCGCGGGGCATGGCGCGATGGAGCTGGGGCACGCGGCGGGTCATGGTGCCGGTGTGCCAGTGTTCGAGGACGCGCCCGGTGCAGAGCCAGAAGGGGAAGTCCTTGTCGGGCATCTCGGGCGGGAACTCGTGGGGCCGGAACCAGATGAGGGCCTTGTCGTCCTTGGTGACGGAGTGATAGAACTGCATGCCCTTGCCCTTGGCGACGTAGGGATCGTCGAACTCGCTGAAGCGCCAGCGGGTTTCTTTCCATGTGCCGTCGGGCTGCTGGATGACGGGCCAGCGCAGGCCACGGGACTTGACGTATTCCTGGTAGGGCGCGAGGTCCTTGTGCTTCATGCGGGTGAAGGCGCGGTATTCCTCGAAGAGACGCTCGTCGACGTTGACGTCGTAGTAGTGGGCCCAGTCCCAGATGGGGACTTCCTTTCCGGCGGGGTCGGTCGTGTGGAAGATCCACTTGCCGTCCTTGCCCTTCATTCCCTCGATGCCCATTTCCAGGAGCTTGTGGGAGGCAGCGATGAGCTGCCAGCAGTCGTCGCGGGCGTCGCCGGGTGGCGGGACGAGCCTGAACCACTGCTGGGTGCGGCGTTCGCTGTTGCCGTACATCCCGTTCTTCTCGACCCACATGGCGCTGGGGAGGATGAGGTCGGCGAGCTCGGTCGTCGCGGTGGGATAGACGTCGGAGACGATGAGGAACTTGTCGGCGAGGCCCTTCTTCTTGCGGAAGTTCCGCTCGAGATTCGGGAGGGTCTGGCCGGGGTTGGTGACCTGGACCCAGAGCGTGGTGATATCGCCGCCCTGGTCGGTGGGCGTGTTGAAGCGTTTGAACATTTCGACGGTGTGATAGCCGGGCTTGGGCGCTATGCGTCCCTCGGGGACGTTCCAGAGTTCCTCGGCCTGCTTGCGGTGATCGGCGTTGGCGACGAGGCGTCCGCCGGGGAGGAGGTGGCAGAGCGTGCCGACCTCGCGGACGGTGCCGCAGGCGGAGGGCTGGCCGGTGAGGCTGGTGGCGGCGTCGCCGGGCTTGCCGAAGTGCCCGGAGAGGAGGTGGATGGCGTGGACGAGGCAGTTGATGGCGGTGCCGCGCGTGTGCTGGTTCATGCCCATGCACCACAGGCTGTTGATCTTCAGCTCGCGCTTGGCGAAGAGCTCGCCCAGGAGGCGGATCTTGTCGGCGGGAACGCCCGAGAGTTCCTCGACCTTTTCGGGGGTGTAGGGCTCGACCGCCTTGGCGTATTCCTCGAAGGTCATGGGCACGCCGAGCATGTCGGGCGGGGACTTCTCGTCGGGCTTGGGCCCGAGCTGGCGGAAGTTGCAGAACTTCTGCACGAAGTCCTTGTCATAGGCGCCATTCTTGATGAGCAGGTGCGCGATGCCGTTGGCGATGGCCAGGTCGCCGTGGGGTTTGAAGAGGAGGACGTGATCGGCGTGGTCGCTGGTGCGGGTGCGGCGCGTGGTCATGTCGATGACCATGACTTTTTCACCGCGGGTGCGACGATCGACGAGGCGCGAGAAGAGCACGGGGTGCATCTCGGCCATGTTGTTGCCCCACATGATCGCGACGTCGCACACGTCGAGATCGTCATACACGCCCGGCGGTTCGTCGACGCCGAAGGTGGACAGGAAGCCGGTGACGGCGGAGGACATGCAGAGGCGCGGGTTGCCGTCGATGTGGTTGCTTCCGAGGCCGGCTTTCATGAGCTTGTTGCCGGCGCAGCCCTCGCCGACGGTCCATTGCCCCGAGCCGTAGAGGGCGAACGTCTTGGGGCTGTCGGCGATCTTCTTGGCGATCGTCGCGATGGCCTCGTCCCAGGAGATGGGGACGAGCTTGCCGTCCTTGCGGAGCATGGGCGTGGTAAGGCGGTCCTTGCCGTAGAGGGCGAGGCCGACGTGATAGCCCTTGACGCAGAGGAGGCCCTTGTTGACGTCGGCTTTCTGGTCGCCCTGGATGGCGACGACGCGGCCGTTCTCGGTGCCGACCATGACGTGGCAGCCCGTGCCGCAGAACCGGCAGGGGGCCTTGTTCCACTTGAGGGTTGAGCCTTCGGGCTGGCCCAGGATGGGGAGGGCGAGGGCCTTGGCGGATCCCGCGGCGGCGGCGGTGGTGGCGGCGGTCATGGCCGCGGACTTCACAAAGGTTCGACGATCAAGCGTCAGCATCGGAGATCTCCATCTGAGAGGGGCTCAGCGGCTCGGTCCGGTTTGGTTCAGTGAAACGGGTGCATCGAGGGAAGCCGGTTCATCGAGCGCGACAAAGGTCACGTCGACGCGCACGACTCCGGGTATGGCGTTGAGGTCGTCCCAGAGGTCGCGGTCATCCCGAACGCTGGGAGTTTCGGCGACGGCGGCGAGGCGGCGGTCGAAGCGCTCGCCCAGGGTGAGGCGTGGATCGGTCGAGAGGGATTGCAGTGCGGCCTCCGCGAGGGCTCGATCGTCTGACAGCGTCACCACGATCCCGCTGACCGCCATGTCCATTGACTCCCGCGCGTGGTTTCCGAAATTCCTCATCCACGACCTACCACCGGGCCGAACAGTGGATATCCTACTCTCAATATCGGTTGTCGGCGCTCTCCAAACAGGAAAATCCGCATGGACACCTCTCCTATGACGAAACCGCCTCCCACGGGCAAGGAATCGGGTCTGACGGGATGGGTGTTGCCGGTGGCGTTTTTGGTGCTGGCGGGTGGGCTGTATGCCGCCCCGAGGCGGGCGGAGGTGCCGCTGGGCGATCCGGCGTCGGTTGACCGGTCGGCGCTGGTGGTGGGTCCGCGGCGCGTGGCGTTGTCCGATCCGCCGCTGACGCTCGTGGAGGGAAAGCCGGAGAACTGCAACGCGTGCCACCAGGTGTTCAAGAGTCAGAACCCGGGCGGCGCGGCGGCGACGTTTCACACGACCATCAAGCTGGTGCATGGCCTGAACGATCGATGCGTCAACTGCCACGACCCGAGCGACCGTGAGCGGCTGACGCTCCGCGACGCGGAGACCGTTCCATTTGCCGAGGCTCCGCAGCTGTGCGCGCAGTGCCACGGCACGGTGTTCCGTGACTGGGAGCGCGGTACGCACGGGAAGACGCTGGGCTCGTGGGTGAAGTCGTCGTCGGAGCATTCGCGATTGGCGTGCAACGAGTGCCACGATCCGCACGCACCGAAGTATCCGAAGCTGGCGCCGCTCGCGGGGCCGTCGACGTTGCGGATGGGCGCGCAGCCGAGCGAGGTCGATCATCGCGAGAACGAGAACTCACTGCAGCGCTGGCTGCGGCGGATCCGCGAGGAGCGGGCGACGCCCAAGACCGCCGTTCCCGCCACGCCGGCCGCGCCGGCACCGCCTGATTCCAAGCCCGCGGGAGGCCACCCATGAGCAATCTGCGTATCCATGAAGGGCCCGCGACGCCGGGCCCGGATGTCTCGCGGCGCAGCTTTCTCCGCACGGGTGCGGCGGCGGTTGGCGGGATGGCGGCGCTGGCGGCGGCGCTCAGCCCGCTGCGCGAGCTCATCACCAATCCGTCGATCTCGGTGGACCAGTTCCTTCAGAAGCACTACCGCGAGATGACGCCCAACGAGATGGAGGCGGCGCTGACGCGGATTCGGGCGAAGGTGGAGGAGCGGTACCAGGTCCGGCCTCACTTGCGAGACGTGCGGGCGATGGACGGCGTGGAGTTCGCGTACGCGCTGAACCTGTCGCGGTGCATCGGGTGCCGGAAGTGCGTCCACGCGTGCGTGGCGGAGAACAACCAGTCGCGTTCGCCGGAGATTCAGTACATCCGCGTGGTGGAGATGCCGCGGGGAACGCTGGACCTTGAGAAGGGCAACCATCACTACGAACGGCCCAAGGTGCCGGACGCGGCGCACTTCTATCTGCCGGTGCAGTGCCATCAGTGCGCGAACCCGCCGTGCGTGAAGGTGTGCCCGGTGGAGGCGACATGGCAGGAGCCCGACGGGATCACGGTGATCGACTATGACTGGTGCATCGGGTGCCGCTACTGCGAAGCGGCGTGCCCGTACTGGGCGCGGCGGTTCAACTTTGCGGAGCCGAGCGTTCCCAAGGAGCAGATCAATCCGAACATGGCGTATCTCTCGAACCGCCCGCGCGAGCGGGGTGTGATGGAGAAGTGCCACTTCTGCCTGCACCGCACGCGGGAAGGGCGGATGCCGGCGTGCCTGGAGATCTGCCCGACGGGCGCGCGGAAGTTCGGCAACGTGCTCGACCCCTCGTCCGAGGTGTTCGAGATCATCAAGACCAAGCGCGTCTTTGTGCTGAAGGAAGAGGTGGGCACGCTCCCGCGGTTCTTCTACTACTTCGACGAGCGGTACCCCAACGCGCTCGACCCCGAGGCGCTGGCGATCGGCGAACAACTGAGGCGTGAAGAGGGCGAGGCGTTCGGGGCGGCGCCGGGGCTCGGCGCGACAGAGTTCGCGTCGGCGGCGTCGCGGCGGGACGGAGACCGGGCATGAAAACCTACCTGCAATTCCTGTGGCGCTGCTTCCGCCTGAGCTTCGTGGGCGACCGGCGCTACTACGCGTGGATGTTCGTGCTGACGGCGTTCGTGCTGACGGGCGTGTGGGCGTACTGCCGCCAGGTCATGCAGGGCCTGTGTACGACCGGCATGACCGACCAGGTTTCGTGGGGGTTCTACATCGCGAACTTCACGTTCCTGGTGGGCATGGCTGCGGCCGCGGTGATGCTGGTGATCCCCGTCTACATCTTCAAGAACCGCGAGCTGCACCATCTGGTGATCTTCGGCGAGCTGTTCGCGGTGGCCGCCATCATCATGGCGATGCTGTTCGTGACGGTTGACCTGGGGCGCCCCGATCGGTTCCACCACCTGCTGATGAAGTTCAACTTCCCGACATCGATGCTGACGTGGGACGTGCTGGTGCTCAACGGGTATCTGCTGCTCAACCTGCACATCTGCGGCTACCTCGTCTACTGCGCGTACCGGAAGCGCCAGCCCGGCAAGGTCTTCTACATCCCGTTCGTGTTCGTCGCGATCGTGTGGGCGATCAGCATCCACACGGTGACGGCGTTCCTGTACAGCGGCCTGGGCGGGCGACCTTTCTGGAATTCCGCGGTTGTGGCGCCGCGCTTCCTGGCGTCGGCGTTCTCGGCGGGCCCGGCGTTCCTGATCCTGACGCTGACGGTGCTGAACCGCACCACGAGCTACCCGGTCGCGCCCAAGGCGTTCATGACGCTGCGCGTCGTGGTGGCGATCGCGCTCTCGATCAATATGTTCCTGCTCGGCTCCGAGGCGTTCACTGAGTTCTACACGGATTCGGCCCACGGCGCCTCGGCGCACTACTTGTTCCTGGGTCTGAACGGACGATCGGCGCTGGTGCCTTGGATCTGGGGCGCGGTGGCGCTCAACATGATCGCGCTGGTGCTGCTGTACCTGCCGGTGAGCCGAAACCTGCGGGTGCTACAGGCGGCGTGCGTGATGCTGATCGTGGGGATCTGGATCGAGAAGGGGATGGGGATGATTGTCCCGGCGTTCGTTCCCACGCCGCTGGGCGAGATCGTGGAGTACCTGCCGACGCTGAACGAGACGCTGGTGACGCTGGGGATCTGGGCGGGCGGTCTGCTCGTCTACACCATCCTGGTGCGGGTGACGGTGCCCGTGCTGGAAGGACGCCTGACGTATGACCAGGCGTTCGAGGCGGCGACCGAGGCGGGTGGGCCGGTAAACCTGCCCGCGTCGGGGGGGCATTGATCGCCGAGCGGGAGCGGCGCGTCGGACCAGGTCAGGCCGATTCCTGCGCCTGCCGTTCCCGATATGCTGCAACGATCACGCGAGGAGCAGCCATGAAGAAGTCGGGCGGCGGAAAAAGGAAGTCCAAGGGCGGCGTGCCGGGCACCTACAAGGCATTTATCACGAAGTACCCGGTGCTGGGCAAGTCGCACGAGATGGTGGCGACGGCGGTGGAGAAAGCCGGGCCGCTGGACGCCAAGACGCTCTCCCTGGTGAAGATCGGGATCTGCGTTGGTGCGGGGCTGGAGTCGGCGTTGCGGAGCCATGTCCGGCGCGCCATGCAGCACGGCGCGAGCGAGGCGGAGATCGAGCAGGCGATCCTCCTGGGCATGAACACGGTGGGATTCCCGAGCACGGTGGCCGCGTGGTGCTGGGCCCATGAGCAGTTCGAACGGGGAGTCTGAGGAAGACGGCATTCGGCACGAGCAAAGAGGCGGAGAGGCGGAGAGGCGGAGAGACGAAGCGAAGAGAAGACTTGAAGAGAAGGCGTGAGCGAGCGGGTGACGGATGATTCAAGGGCCGGGCGAGAGTGCGATGGCGGTTTCGCGGCTGAGTTTGCCGCAGTTGTCGTCCTGCGCCGAGCCAACGCGCGATGCGTCGCTGCCGCCGCCGCCCGCGCCGGCGGATGTGCGTGCCGCGAGCCGGATGATCGACTCGCACGGGCGGGTGATTCGCGACCTGCGCCTCTCCATCACGGACCGCTGCAATTTCCGGTGTGTGTACTGCATGGACCCGGGCGTGCGATTCATGTCGCGAGAGTCGCTCCTGACGACGCCCGAGATCGTGAGGGTCGCGCGGATCGCCGCGTCGCTGGGCGTGCGGAAGATCCGCCTCACGGGGGGCGAGCCGACGCTGCACCCCGAACTCACCGAGATCATCGCGGGCATCCACGGCGCGACGCAGGTCGAGCTCGCGATGATCACCAACGCATCGCGCTTGTCGCGGGCGGCGCTGCGCGAATGGAAGAACGCGGGCCTTTCGCGGATGACGATCAGCATCGACTCGTTGCGACCCGAGCGCTTCGCAAGGCTGACGCGGTCGACTTGCACGCCCGCGGACGTGCTCGACGGCGTGGCGATGTGCCTGCGCGAGGGGCTCACGCCGTTGAAGCTCAACGCGGTGCTGATCCGCGGCTTCAACGACGACGAAGCGCCGGCGCTGGCGGAGCTGGCACGCCGGTTCGGCGTGGAGATGCGGTTCATCGAGTACATGCCCCTGGATTCGGGGCGCGCCTGGGATTCGTCCAAATGGGTGAGCGCGAGCGAGACTCGCCGCGCGATCGAGGAGGGATTCCCGCTGGTCGAGTGCGGCGATGATGAGGCGTCGAGCACGGCTCGCACGTTCGCGTTCGCGGACGGCGCGCCCGGGCGGATCGGCTTCATCGCGCCGGTGAGCAGCCCGTTCTGCGGCGCGTGCAGCCGCCTGCGGATCACCGGCGACGGCAAGGTCAGGCCGTGCCTGTTCAGCACGCGAGAGTGGGATCTTCGTTCGCTCCTTCGGCGTGATTCGACGAGCGATGGAGAGATCGCGGAGTTCCTGATCGACGCGACGTGGACCAAGCAGGCAGGTCACGGCATCGCGACGCCGCAGTTCGAACAGCCCGAACGAACGATGTCGGCGATCGGCGGGTGAGCCGGCTCGGATGCCGGCGTGTCGCCGAGCCTGCATTAGAATGCCCGCCATGGCGTCGGAGTCGCTCGTCATCATCGGCGCGTTGTTCCTGGTGGTCGGGGCGTTGTACGCGGCCGTGGGGCACGCGGGCGCGTCCGGATACCTGGCGGTGATGGCGCTGTTGAGCGTTGACGCGGGCTTGATGCGCCCGATTGCGCTCTCGATCAACATCCTGGTGGCGGCGATCGCGTTTGTGCAGTTTGCGCGTGCGGGGCACTTTGCGTGGCGGCTGTTCTGGCCCTTCGCGCTGGCGTCGATGCCCGCGGCGTTTGCGGGGGGAAAGATCGCGCTGCCCTCGCACGCCCTCAAGGCCGCGATCGGTCTCGTGCTCCTCTTGACCGCGACGCGGATGGCACACGTCGCGTATCGCCCGCCCGTGGCGCCGCGAGAGGTTGGCCCGCCGAAGCTCCCGATCATGCTCGGCGTGGGGGCGGTGCTCGGGCTGGTCGCCGGGTTGACGGGCACCGGCGGCGGGATCTTCCTCAGCCCCGTCATGCTGCTCCTGCGCTGGTCCACGCCGAAGCAAACGGCGGCGACGGCGTCGCTCTTCATCTTCGTCAACTCGATCGCGGGCGTGGCGGGGCTGGCGGCGGACGGGTTGACGCCGCCCGGATTTCTCTGGCCGCTGGCGGCGTGCGCCGGAATCGGAGGTCTCGTTGGCGCGACGATTGGGAGCCGACGCGCCACGCCTCGGGCCCTGAACTTCGTACTCGCGGCGGTTCTGCTGGTGGCGGGCGTGAAGCTGCTGCTGGCGTGACGCCCGCTCGACCGTGGTGAATGTCAAGGACGGCGTCGGGTCAGTCGGAGGTCGGCGGGGCGGGGACGGGATCGGGGCTCGGCTTGTAGATGAAGTGGACCCAGCCCGCGAACGCGAGCATGGCGGCGATGATCGCGCCGAGCCAGATCGGGCCGATGGTGTCGTAGAGGAGATACGCGTTGAGCCCGGCGATGACGGCGCAGATGGTGTAGCCGACGCCCTTGGCCCAGAGCGGATTGGCAAAGCCGCCCATGCGCTCCTTGCTGCTCGTCACGGTCATGAGCGGGAAGATCGCGAAGGGCAGCTGCATCGAGAGCACGACCTGGGAGATGACCAGGAGCTGTACGGTGTTCTTCCCGCCGCTGGCGGAGATGACGATGAGCGCGGGGATGATGGCCAGGCAGCGCGTGATGAGGCGGCGGAGCCAGGGCTTGATGCGGATGCGCAGGAAGCCCTCCATCACGATCTGGCCCGCCAGGGTGCCCGTGATCGTGCTGGACTGACCCGAGCAGAGGAGCGCGACGGCGAAGCAAGTGGCGGCGGCGCCTCCCAGCGCGGGCTTGAGGAGTTCATGGGCCTGGCCCAGCTCCTCGACGACGATGCCCTGCTTGTGAAAGACCGCGGCGGCGAGCACGAGGATGGCCGCGTTCACGAAGAACGCCGAACCGAGCGCGACCACGGTGTCGATCGTGTTGTACTTGATGGCCTCGCGCTTGCCCGCGTCGTCCAGCCCGTGCCGGCGCGTCTGCACGATTGAGGAGTGCAGGTACAGGTTGTGCGGCATGACGGTGGCGCCGAGGATGCCGAGCGACACGAGCAACGCCTCGGTGTTGGGCATGGATGGAACCAGGGCACCGCCCATGATCGCGGAGACGTCGGGCTTGGAGAGATAGATGTTGAAGGCAAAGCAGAGCGCGATCGTGCTCACCATCGCCAGCACGATCGCCTCGAGCTTGCGGAAGCCGAAATTGATCAGCATGAGGAGCAGGAGCACGTCGAAGCCCGTGATGAGCACGCCCCACACCAGCGGGATGTCGAAGAGCAGGTTGAGCGCGACCGCGGCCCCCACCACCTCGGCCAAGTCGCAGGCGATGATGGCGATCTCGCAGAGGATCCAGAGCGCAAAGGCGGTCGGCTTCTTGTAGTAGTCGCGGCAGCACTGGGCCAGATCGCGCCCGGTGACCACGCCCAGGCGGGCGCACAGCGTCTGGAGGAAGATCGCCATCAGGTTCGACGCGAGGATGACCCAGAGGAGCGCGTAGCCGAACTTGCTTCCGCCGGCAAGGTCGGTGCCCCAGTTGCCGGGGTCCATGTACCCGACGCTGACCATGAAGCCCGGGCCGGCGAAGCCGAGCATGCGGCGCCACCACGGACGCCCGCCGACGGCGGAGTGCGAGACGTCGATGGTGCGATGAGCCTCGGGGAGCGATCGGAGGTGGTCGGGCGCGTTGGGATCGAGGCGATGATCGAACGCCGCGCGAACCTCGTTCCCGAGCGGGGCGGACGAAAGCGGGGAACCGGCTGAGCTGGGCGTGGGCATGGCGGATTCCGTATGAGCGTCGGTCCAAGATCGGTCATGCCATGATAGGGCCGTAAGTTTGAGTCGTCAAACTTTTGGGCGCGAACGTCGTCCAGCCGGCTTGTGCGTGACTCCAACCTCGGGTCTCCGGGCGATCGAAACGGGCCCGGGGCGCGTAGACTTCCCATCACGGCGAGCGGATTGGAACCGAACGGGCGTACCCGGCGGAGGCGGCGTGGCGACGGAGACGGTCGAAAACTACCTGAAAGCGCTGTACACGCTCACCCGCGAATCACCCACGGGCGAGGCGGGCATGAAGTCGCTCGCAACGCTCGTCGGCGTCACGACCGGCACCGCCACCACCATGGTCAAACGACTCGCCGCGGGAAAGCTCGCCAAGTACGAGCGATTCGGCGGCGTGCGCCTCACGCCCAAGGGCGAGGCGGCGGCGGTCGACATCCTGCGGCGTCATCGCCTGGTCGAAACATTCCTCGTTCAGACGCTCAAGCTCGACTGGTCCGTCGTTCACAACGAGGCGGAGCGGCTCGAGCACGCGATCTCCCCCACCGTGCTCGAAGCTCTCGATCGGCATCTTGGCCATCCGTCCCACGATCCGCACGGCGACCCGATCCCGAGCGCGGAGGGACACCTTCGCGAGCCGGGCGGGCGCCCGCTGACCGAGTTCGGACTCGGCGCGCGCCTGCGCGTCGTCCGCATCGCGGACCAGGACTCGACGTTCCTCACGTTTGTCGCGGGGAACGGGCTGCGTCCGGGCGCGGGCATCGAAGTGCGCACGCTCGACTCCGCCGCCCAGACCATCGGCGTGCAGCCCAAGGGTCGCGAGATGGTCGCGTTGGCGCTGGCGGCGGCGACGAAGATATGGTGCGAGCCGGCCGACACCGCGCCGCGTCGCGCGACGACGTGACTCAATCCGCACGCGGCGGAATGGCCGACGTGGGGACGAACGAAGCAACGGCCGAAGTGACGGCCGATCGCGTTCAGCACCCGGCGTCGAAGTGCTCGGCGAAGGCGTCGTAATCGTCGCCGTTGACGAAGCCGTCGTGGTTGAAGTCGGCGCCGAGATCGGCGATATCGAACAGCGAGGCAAACGCGTCATAATCGTCGCCGTTGACAAAGCCGTCGTGGTTGAAATCGCCCGGGCAGGATGCGCAGAAGTGGTAGCGGGCGAAGTGGTTGGCGGGCAGCCCGCCGGCGCTTGTGAAATCACCGCCAACGACGATATCGCCATCGGGGAGCACCTCGAGGGCTCGGACAACCGCCGGCAGGCCGGAGCCGAACGCCGACCAATTCGAACCGTCCCAACGCGCGATGCGACTGGCGGGATTCCCGCCCGCGGTGGTGAAGTCCCCGGCCGCGACCAGATCACCATTGGGCAGGACCGCCAGCGCGTACACATCGAGGTTCATTCCGGTGCCGATCGGGGACCAGGCCGAGCCGTCCCATCGGGCGACGTAGTTTGCGGGATTGCCTCCCGCGATGGTAAAGGCGCCTCCGGCGACGAGGTCGCCATTCGGGAGAACGAGAAGGCATCGAACTAGGCCGCTCGTTCCGCCTCCCATCTCGTTCCAGGTCGATCCATCCCATCGCGCGATTCGGTTGATGGTCGTAGAACCCGACGAGGTCGCGGCACCGCCCACCACGATGTCGCCGTTCGGGAGAACGGCGGCGCACGAGGTTGTCGAACTCATGCCGTCGCCGAGGGCGGACCAACCCGCCGACGAGTCCCACATCGCGACGCGCAGCGCGGGGAAACCCGCGATCGACGTGAACGCGCCGGTCACGACGACGCTCGTGGGGCTGACCGCGGTGACGTTGAGCAGCGTGAGCGTCGCGGTGCCGTTGTCATCGAGCGGGTGCCAGGCCGCGCCGTCCCACTGGGCGACGCGCCGCGCCGGGCTTCCGCCCGCGTTGTTGAAGTTGACGCCCGCGACCAGCAGGCGGTTGTTCGAGGAGAGGGTGGTGAGGCAGTAGCCCGGGCCGTCGATTCCCAGTCCCAGAGCAGACCAGGTACTCCCGTCCCACGCCGCGATGCCGTTGGCGGTCGCGGAGCCCGCGGAATTCGTGCCGGCAAAGTCGCCCGCGGCTATCAACAGCGGCTGGGCGGAGCCCGCACCGTCCGGGTCCCACATCTTCAGCCAGCGGATCGACGCCGCGACATCCGACGAGGGGGTTCCGGCAACCCAGCCCTCGTCGCACTGGGCAAGGGCCGGAGCGGCGCACAGTCCGTTGAACGCGACAAGGAGAATTGTGGTTGGACGCGAACGAGCGGCGCGAGGAGAGGTACGCATGACAGCAAGCTCCCTGTATTTCAGCGCGGCGGTGCGAGGGCGCGTCTTGGGCAATCCCCGCCGCCGAGACCCGTGCATCCCGAGTGCATACTGAGGCTATCGCCGCGCCGCACCAACTCCAACCCAATTTCGGCAAATGGCGGCGTGGAACACGCGGACACGGCATTTCTGCTCGTTCAGACAACGCACACAACGATCTGGTTCAGCACCCGGCGTCGAACCGCTCCGCGAAGAGGTCGTAGTCATTGCCGTTGACGAAGCCGTCGGCGTTAAAATCCGCGGCGGGATCGGCCGCGTCGAAAAGCACGGCGAAGTCGTCGTAGTCCGCGCCGTTCACGAAGCCGTCGTGGTTGAAATCGGCGGGGCAGTCGCAGGCGTGCCAGCGCGCCACGCCCTTGGCCGTCACCGCGCCGGCCGCGGCGAACTCGCCGCCGACGTACAGCTCGCCGTTGTCGGACTTCATTGCGAAGACGGAGGGGAAGTTGCTGGAAATGACGCCCGAGACGCCGCCCGAAAGCGTCACCCACTGGCCGCCCTCGAGGCGATAGACGTAGCTGATGCCGGGCTGGGCGGTGCCTCCGGCATAGAGCTTGCTGCCCGTGCCGTCGTTGAAGACCGCGAAGCATGTGGTGCGTCCGCCGAGGTTGGCGCCGACGTTGGACCATGAAACGCCGTTCCACTTGGCGACGGAGGATGTCGGCTTGCCTGTTGGACGGAAGTCATAGCCGCCGACGTAGAGGGCCGGGCCGTTGCCGTCGTCGAAAACGGTGATGGCGGAGAGATCGGAGGTTGAGGCGTTTCGCGTGATGCCGGTGCCGACCTTGCTCCAGGTCGAGCCGTTCCACTTGGCCAGGAGTTGAATGTTCTGACCATCGACGTTGTTGAATCGCCCCGCGGCGTAGAGCGCCGGGCCGTTGCCGTCGTCGTAGACGGTCATGGCGAAGACGTTGGGCGCGAAGTCGCCGGTGATGCCGGTGGCGAGCGGCGTGAAGGTTGTGCCGTCGTACTTGGCGATGCACGACGCACCAACGCCGCCGATATTGGCGAATCCGCCGCCGAAGTAGAGATCGTTGTTCCAGGTGGCGAAGGACCAGATCGCGCCGTCTGGCGGAGTGGTGAAGCTGGACCAGGACGTGCCATCCCATGCCGCGAGGTTGGCGGTGTTGGGCACATTGGAGGCGGTGGCGAACCAACCGCCGACGAGGAGCCGAACGCCGGCCGGCGTGTTGTAGGTGGTGAGGGCCGCGACGAAGTAGTTGGTGTTGGTCGTGAACACTCCGCCGCCCATCGCGGTCCAGGTGTTGGTCGCGGGGTTGTATTGCGCAACGCCCTTGGCGGCGGAGATGTTGGCCATGCGCGTGAATGCGCCGCCGGCGAAGACGCGCTTGCCCTGCCCGAAGTTGTGCGTCGCAAACGCGCCGACGTAGCCGTTGGAGCCGGGCGTGCCAATGTCGCCGATCCACTGGGGCGTGCAGGGCTGAGCCAGCGCGATCGAGCAGGATGCGAGGGCGATGGCCGCGGCGAGGTGCGCGGGGGCGAGGTTCGCAGCGAGAGTACGGACGGCGGCGGGCGTGACGAGGCGGGTGCGCATCAGAATACTCCGATCGGTTGATCGGAGCAGCGTACCGCGCGGGGGGCTCTTGGATCAAGACAAGTTCGCGGGCGAGAAGCAGCTCAGCCCCAAGACGCTGTTCGAGCAACGATGGCTTCAACACCCCGCCTCGAAGTGTTCGGCGAAGGCGTCGTAATCATCGCCGTTCACGAAGCCGTCGGCGTTGAAGTCGGCGCGGAGGTCGCCGGCCTCAAAGAAGCCCGCGAAGAAGTCGTAATCGTCGCCGTTGACGAAGCCATCCGCGTTGATATCGCCCGGGCATGGGATCGGCGCGATGCTCAGGTCGTCGAGGTACCAGTTGTCCGTGCTGTCGGCGCCGACCGCCCAGCCGGTGAACCGCACGGCGAAGTACGACCCGATCGAGTCGATCGGAAGGTCGTACTCGCGTTTGACAAAGGCCGTCTGCGACACACCGTCGGCCCGAAGTTCGGCGAGCGTCACCCAGCGTCCGTCGGAGGTGCGGAAGTACTCGATGAGCAGTTTGTCGCCGTTCTCCGTGCCGCGGGTTTCGGTCCAAACAGTGAGCCGCGAGGGCACGCTGATGGGCATGGGCCTGGTGCGCATGGTGTTGTGCGCGAGAATCCACGCGACGGAGGGCGGGCTGGGCGGGTTCATCGAGGCGTACCCGATCGTCGCGCCGTCGACGGCCATCCATCGCGAGCTGCTCAGCGTGCTCCCGGCGAATTGATCCACGAACGGGAAGGCGGTGGTGGTCGGGTCGGACTCGCCGGGCGAGAGGCAGGCGCACGTCGGGATGTACCAGCGGAACGCCGAAAGCGAGATCGCGTCGAACGATCGGTAGCCGTTGCATGATCCCATCGCGGCGCACATGACGCGGCAGTCCCAGTCGCCGTCGCAGTGCCCGGTGAGGCTGAAGGTGTGCCCGAGCTCGTGGGCCGTGAGCGCGGCCCGCCGATCAAACTCGGCGCTGAATCGTGATTGCACAAGGCTGTAGCCGCCGAGGGTGGCCGAGCTGGTGATGCAAACGCCGGCCACGCGTGAGATGCCGATGGTGGAGCCGGCAAGGTCCTTTCCGGTGAAGAGCTGCGCCACGTCGCGCGCCACGCTCTGCTGGTTGTTGACCCATTCGGTCCCGAACTCGGTCAGCAGCGTCGACGGTGTCGTGCTGGTGTAAGGATCGGGTTCGGAAACACGGACGATCACTGTGCCGAGCTCAAAGGTCAGCTGCGCATCCTGCTCGTAGATCACGTTTGTCGCGTTGAGCACGCCCTCGATATCGGCGATGACGTTGGTGATTGATGACCCGTTGGCCGTGTAAAACTCATAGTCCGCATCGCACGCGATCTCGCAGACTCTGGCCCCCAGCGAGCGATCCTGCTGCGCCCCGTCGGAAGCCCGTGGCGCGACGCGTTCGCCGACCGTGCCGCATGTCCAATCCCCGCTCGACTCGCTCCCCATCGCGTACACGACGTGCATCCCGGGAGGCGCGTCCGGAATGATGCGCGACAGCGGCACGATGTTCCATCGCCCATCGAGCTCAACAACGCCCGCGAACCCCGCGTCCGTCAGGCTCCCGACCGCTTCGCCGCCTCTCGGATCGTTGACGATACCGCGCACCGCGCTGGGCGGAGGCGGGGTCACTTCGCGCACGTTGGACAATCCATCAGCAACGAGCACGCGGAACAACGGCGTGCGCAGTGCACACCACCGAAGCTCGACCCACGCGCCGCACTCCCCAAGTTGTATGTGCATGCTCACGCCATCCGGAACCGGTGCGAGCTGGACTTCTTGGATTGTGAACGACCGATGCCCAAGAAGGGCGGCGACGGTCTCTTCATACGCCCCCGGTTGGAACGGCGTCTGGCTCGGCGGCTGGGGCGTGAATGTCAACGCGGCCGCGGACAGCGCGAGCGTGGCGAGCATGGCGACTCCCTTCGGAAGGGAAGTCGGCCTCGCAAGGTCGGCGGAAGGGAAACGGCGCGAAGCGGGCGCCGACTCCCCGATTCCAATTGAGTCTAGCGGCGCCCGCCGCGATGGTCGGTTCGCACTGGGTTCGTCGGGCTAGCACCCCGCCTCGAAATGCTCCGCGAAGGCGTCGTAATCGTCGCCGTTCACGAAGCCGTCGGCGTTGAAATCGGCGTCTGTCGTGCCGCCGTCGAACGCTTCGGCGAAGAGGTCGAAGTCATCGGCGTTGACGAACGCGTCGCAATTGCGATCGGCGGGGCAGGGGGTCTGGAGGAACGCGCCGATCTCGGCCGCGACCGGATCGCCGAGGTTGTGGAAGAGCGAGAGGCGCAGCGTGTACACGCCGCCCATGTCGCGGCGCGTGGTCCACGATGCGAGGTCGCCCGTGTCGACGGGCGTGAAGACCGGGGCGGCGAGCGGGATCCACTTGTTGGGCTGCTCCAGATCGTGGTACTGGATGGCGTAGGCCTCGAACTGGAAGGGCGCGTCGGGGCCCGCGAGCACGCGCGCCGAGCCGCGGATCGGGATCGCCGCGCCCGCGACGGCCTGCACGGGCTCGATGTTCACGTCGAAAACGCCCGCGTTGTTGCGCACGGCGGGGTCGCCGAACGACTGCGAGTTGGCCATCAGCATGATCGCGTTGTCCTTGACGTCAAAGTCAAAGCCCGTGAACGACGAGTAGAGCGCATACACGATCGCGTTTCCGGCGACGGTCATCTGCGAGAGGTTGGTCGCCTGGAGCATGAGCATCGTGGCGTTGTTGTCGACGCTGATGAACCCGCCGCTCCCGTCGCAGGTCGATTGCAGGAACTCGACCACTGAATCGCCATAGGCGTGGCACTCGCCGACGATCGAGTTGCGCACCGACAGCCTGGTGCGGTCCGCGGCGTAGAAGTTCCACGCGCGCACGCTGCAATTCACGAATCGATGGCGCACGTCGGCCCACTGGAACGTCGAGTCCGTAAGATAGGTGTTGGTCGCCAGTCCCTGGACGACCGCCTGCGCGTCACTCTCGAAGTACGAGCCCACGCCGAGGATCTCGGAGTCGCGGAACGTGCCCGACGAGCCGCTCCGCGCCATCACGCCCCAGCGGACGTTCGACGCGTTGGTGATCGACGCGGTGTACGGGATCCCCGTGCCCCACGGCACGCTGGGCGACGCGACGAACGACGACACCGCGCCCGGCGCGGGGAACGCGAGGTCGACCGAGGTGCCGTTGAAGAGCGTGAGCCAGAAGAGGATGCCCTCGCTGTCCGCGATGTCGAGCGAGGTGGTGCCGAAGGGGACGAACTCGCCGGTGTTCTGGCAGGCGCGGATGGTGGCGGAGGCGTGCTCGAACAGAGCCCAGGTCGAGAATCCGGTCACGACATTCACGCGCTGGTAATCGATGTGCGCGCTCCCGACGCCCGACACGCCGAACGAGCGGTGATTCCCGTCGATGTTGGTGTCGGAGAGCGAGACGACGCTCTGATCGGCCGCGATGATGCCCGACTGGTACGCGTAGTTCTGCGGGAAATGCAGGAGCGCGTGATCGAACTCGACGTGCGAGGTGTGGAGCGCGGCCAGCTTGCCCGTGAGCGAGAGCGACGCGCCGGGAAGAACGCGCAGCGTCGCGCTGTTGACGAGGATGATGTCGCCGTCGACCTGCGTGGGCGAGGACAACTCCACCACCTCGTTCGGGTCGGAAAGACCGATGATCCAGTCCTCCGCGCGCGCCGTAGCGGAAAGCCCCAGGGTGGTGACAGCGGCGGCGGCAACTACAACGGCGGGCGTGCGACGCATGGAAAGCTCCTTGGCCCGGCGAACCTCGCCCGATTCCGCGCGAGGGGCGACTCCGTTGTCACGCGCTCCGCACCACGAGCGCGACAACCCCTCCCGCGCAAACTTGGGCGAAACTCCGCGTGGCCATTGAACCTTTGGGATGAACCCCCGGAGGACTTTCAGGGATGCGCGCGATTTTGTGAAGATTGTCCGGGGGCCGCATGCGACGCCGATCGCACCCGGACCTTCGGAAGGCCTCGGGTGCGGCGCCCAGACCACCGCATCGATGCCACAGGCGCGATCAATTCACGCCCGCAAGCAGCGTCACACGCACACCGCGCCGACACTGGACGGCACGATGATCTCGGCCTCGGTCTGCTTCTTCACGTCCTCGACGCTCACGCCCGGCGCCAGTTCCTTCAGCACGAACCGGCGCGCCTTCTTATCCATCTCGAGCACGCACAGCTCGGTGATCACCAGGTCCACGCAGCGCCTGCTCGTCAGGGGGAGCGAGCACTGCTTGACCAGCTTCGGCGTGCCCTTGGCGGTGTGCTCCATCGTCACAACCACGCGCTTCACGCCCGCGACCAGGTCCATCGCGCCGCCCATGCCCTTGACCATCTTGCCGGGCACCATCCAGTTGGCAAGGTCGCCCTCCTGCGAAATCTGCATCGCGCCCAGGATGCACAGGTCGACATGCCCGCCGCGGATCATCGCGAAGCTCTCGGCCGAGGAGAAGAACGCCGCGCCGGGGCGGAAGGTGATCGTCTGCTTTCCGGCATTGATGAGGTCGGGGTCGATCTCGCTCTCGCGCGGAAAGGGACCCATTCCCAGCAGGCCGTTCTCGGATTGCAACCACACGTCCATGCCCGCGGGGACATAGTTGGCGACAAGGGTCGGCATGCCGATGCCGAGGTTGACGATGTAGCCGTCGCGCAGTTCCTTGGCGGCTCGCTGGGTGATCTGTTCGCGGGTGAGCGGCATGAGAAGCCTCCGGGAAGTGCGGAAACCATAGCCTCATCGCGGTCTGGTGAAATTCCGAAAGATGCCGAACGCCATGATCGCCACGCCGCCCCACATCAGCCATCCCGCCGCGCTCCCCGCGAACAGATAGTCGCGTTGGAACATGGGCCACAGCTCTGCACGTTCGCTCGGGATATTCGAGTTCAGGTCCGCGGCCTTTTCCGCAAAGCCGACATAGAACCGCACGACCGAGGCCCCGAGCGAGCCGATCACGAGCAACAGGCCGACCCGGAAGAACGGGAATCCTCGTTTGCGTGCCATCGCCCGCTCCTTTCCGAACTCTTCCGCAGATTTCGCCCGAACGCGGCGTGAATCGTCCCGTGCGTCACGCGAGCGAATCGGTCAAGCCGGGGCGGCGCGCAATCTCGCGCCCTCCGCGCCATTCCTTTGCAAACCGCCTACGCCGCACGATACGCTCCACCCATCGGAGGAATCATGGCCACACCCGCCGAACCACTGTACATCGGAACCAACCACCACGTCGCCGCCATCGACACCGCCAACGGCTCGGAACTCTGGCGGACCAAGCTCCCCGAGGCGATGGGGATCGTGACGATTCTCGTGCGCGGTGAGGTGCTCTTCGCCGGCTCGGGCGGGCATCTCTACGCCCTCGACCGCTTCACGGGGCGGGTGCTCTGGCACAACCCCCTGAAGGGACTGGGGCACTTCCCGCTCACGCTGACGATGCTCGGCGAGCCCGCGACCGACATCGCCGGCCTCGGCGTCGATGGCACGACTGATCCCGACATGCCCTACGGCGCTGGCTGAGGAGCCCCGGAACAGAAGCCGAGCCGCCTCGTAGGATGCTGGGGCTCGGAATGGATGCCGTCGCGACGCGTACTCCCATCAACTCCTCCGCACCATCGCGAACTCGTCCCGCGAACGACCCGATGGGCTCGCCACTCCCGAGAGCGGGCCGAATAATCCCCCATGAACTCCTCTCGCGTTCAAGTTTCGCTCGACGGCACGCGGGACTACGAAGTCCTGGTCGGCCATGCGCTCACCGACACCCTCGCCGATCGCGTTCGCGCCCTCTGCCCCACCGCCAAGCGCGCGTTCATCGTCGTCGATGCCGGCCTGCCCCAGGCCGCGGGCGCGGCAGTAGGTTCAGCGCTTTCCCGCCGGCAGTTCGGCGTCAGCTCCATCACCATCCGCCCGACCGAGGGCGACAAGTCGCTCGACACCCTGGATCGCATCCTCGTCGCGCTCGCGGAATCTCGGCACGAACGCCGCGATCCGGTGATCGCGCTGGGAGGCGGGATCGTGGGCGATGTCACCGGATTCGCCGCCGCCAGCTACCGGCGCGGCGTTCCGGTCTTTCAATGCCCCACCACCCTTCTCGCCATGGTCGATGCCTCCGTGGGCGGCAAGACCGGCGTCAACCTCCGCACCTCAGACGGCTCGCTGAAAAAGAACCTCGTCGGCGCGTTCCATCAGCCGCGTCTCGTCGTCGCCGACGCCTCGCTGCTGTCGTCTCTCCCCGATCGCCAGCTCCGGGCCGGACTCGCGGAGTGCGTCAAGCATGCGCTGCTCTCGAGCGAGTTTGGCGATCCCTCGCTCCTCGGCTGGGTCGAGACGAACGCGTCGGCGATTCTTGCGCGTGAGGACGCATCTCTGACCGAGCTGGTGGCGCGAAACGTCGCGATCAAGGCTCGCGTGGTTGCGGGCGACGAGCGCGAGGAGGCCGAGAGCGCCGCGGGCGGGCGCGCCCTGCTCAACCTCGGGCACACCTTCGGGCACGCGATCGAGACACTGCCAGAGCTTTCGCCCGCCGGGGGCGCGGGCGACGCTCCGCTCCATCATGGCGAGGCAGTCGCGATCGGAACCATGGCAGCCCTCGACGCCGCGGCAAGACTGAAGCTCGCTTCCGCCGCACTCCGCGGTCGAGTGGGCGCGCTCCTGTCGCGTCTGGGCCTACCGACCAAGGTCAAGGGACTGCCCTCGGGCGAACGGGTGCTCGAGCTCATGGGCCACGACAAAAAGGTTCAGGGAGGCGTGCTTCGCCTCGTCCTTCCCTGCGACGGCGGCACATGCAAAGTCGTGGACAATCCCGATCGCGCCGTCGTGCTGGCGGCGATCGACTCGATCCGCGCCTGAACTCCGGCCCTGCCCCGCGCGACTTCTTCGCTCCCGCTTCGACTCGTCAAGCTCCGACCGGCCACCCGTGGGGCGATTCACTGAATTCCGACCGACGCGTCCGGGGCTCTGGGCAATCTTCATGGCGATTCGAAAGCCCAACCGATAACCGATCGCGGGCCTTGCGTTTCTCTCGCCCGGTGTGCGTCATATTCCTGAGATCACCCAGACAAGGACGTCGGGGGCTGCGATGCGGACCATCGCGATCATCAATCAAAAGGGCGGCTGCGGCAAGACCACCAGCGCGATCAACCTCGCCGGAGTCTGGGCCAAACGCGGAATCCGCACGCTCCTGGTCGACCTCGACCCGCAGTCACACTGCGCCGCGGGCCTCGGCATCCCCGAAGCACGCCTCGACCTCGACATCGCCGACGCGCTCCTCTCGCCCGCCCGATCGGTTGACCAGAGCCGCCTCCTTTGGCGCGTGGCCCGCGGCCTGGACCTGGCCCCCAGCCGCATGAAACTCGCGGGCCTCGAAGCTGCCCGCGGCGGCCTTGCGGACAAGCCCGACAAGGAACGCCGGCTCGCCAACCTCCTCCACCACTTCGCGGGCGACTACGACGCCGCCATCATCGACTGCCCGCCCTCGATCGGCCTGCTCACGTTCAACGCCCTCACCGCCGCCACCACCGTCCTCATCCCCGTGGAGACCGGGTACTTCGCCCTCCAGGGCGCCGCCAAGCAGGTCCAGACGGTCGAGAGCTTGAACCGGCGCATCGGCGTGCAGACGCCGGTCCGCCTCTTCGGCACGCTTCACGACCCCGACGACGTCCACTCCTCGGCCCTGCTCGACGAACTCCGGCGTCAGTTCGCCGATCGCGTCGCGCCCGTGGCGATCCGGCGCGACCCCAAGCTGAAGGAAGCCGCGGCGTTCGGCCGCCCCATCATCGACCACGACCATGAATCCCACGGCTCGATCGACTACGCGCTGCTCTCGGACTGGTTGCTGTCGGTCGTCGGGATGTCGGCCGAGGCCTCCGCCGCCACAGGCGCGTCGCCCGTCCGCGTCGTCACCAGCCCCGCCGACGCCGCGGAGGTCGCTCACCGCGTCGCCAGCGCCGGCGAAAC